>CAZQXU010000001.1:0-3941 GCA_964597385.1 uncultured Nitrosopumilaceae archaeon
ATTTCTGGTACATCTGAAGATAACAATCCAACATTAATTATGAGAATTAGTTTTGCTTATGTTCTTACTGTCGAAAATAGAGGGAATCAACATCATAGATTATACATTGATGGTTTTAACATACAAACTGATCTATTAGAACCTGGACAAAAAGACACTATTGTAATATATCCTGATAAAGAAGGAACTTTCAACTATTATGATAAAAGACAATATCTTTCAAAGCTTGGTCAACTAAAAGCTGTTCAAGTAACTCCTTCTGATAGTTTTACTGGATTTTTAAAAGACATGATATAGATTTCATTTAATGAAAAATCTCAATATTTTATATCGTAATAAACTAAAAGTATAGGAAATATGAAAAGAATAACCAAAAACTGAAAGAAAATGGTGGAGAGTAACTATGACATATTGGGAATTCTTGAAGGCTCAACTGAGCACGAAATTCGTAATGCATTCCGAAGATTAGCATTGCTTTATCATTCTGATAAAGGAGGAGAAAATGATCAATTCATAAAAATCAAACAAGCATATGAAGATCTCAAAATTGGTAAAAAATATCCTGAAACTGATCTTGAAAAAATTAGAAACTCTAGAGTTTATTCTGGTGATTCAGAAGAGGACATACGAAGAAAAAACCAAATTTTAGGCCAAGAGCTATTCAAAGAAATGAAATTAGCAGAAGAATGGGCAGCAGAACTTAATAGAACAAATTCAACTGGCACTAAATTATTTGGTTCAAAATCTCTTGGAGAAATTGAATTTGAAAGAAAAGCTAATGGTATTCTGTCAATCAAAGGAAATTTTATGGCAGGAAATCTAACTTATGATGGCCCTATTATTATGCAGGGAAATATTACAAGTCCATCTTGGATTGAAGAATTTAGAACAAATATTCATTTGACAAAAGGAGATTTCAGATTTATTAATCCGCTTGAAAATAAATACAAAATTGAAAATGGTTCTAGAGTAATTGTAGATAATGGTGATATTGTGGTCGGAAATATTTTTGGTCGGAAATATAAAATTCAAGATTCAGATGGGAGAGTTGGAATTTTTAAAACTCAAGAACAACGGACTTTTGTATCTGCACCAAATGGAAAAATTATTGCAGAAAATATAATCAATACAGTTTCTCTTGAGGCTGATGTTATTATGGTTCTTAATTTGGAAGATGATGTTGAAATTAATGCCCGAGAAATTTTATTTTATGGAAGTAAAATCACTTATGATTCTAAAATTAAATTAAAGAAAGGTGGTATGATAAGATTCTTTGAAAATTTCTCAATTCAGAGTCTTAGTAATGATGCACTTATCAAACTTGAAAATGGTAAGGAAATTAGGTTATTTGATATTAAAACTAAAAAAATTAAGGATTTACCTGATGAATTTGTACCTAACAAAAATGAATATGATAAAGATGCCACAATGGTAGGTAATGGATTTACAATTACATATGAAATGTTAAATAATTTATCAAAAAAGCCAACAAAAAATCAAAAGAGTAAATGGGGTTCTAAATTTAAAATTTCTAAAGATTAAGTATTTTTTAAATTATATATTAAAAAATCAACTTTAAAACAAGAATAATTCCTTTATGATAACTAATGATGTCATAGTAAAGCTATTCTTATTATAGAAAATACACGAAGAATTGATATTGTATAAAAATAACAAAAATTGATTGCAAATTTCCTTTAGTATAGATAAAAAATTGATATTTCTAGTAATTATAGTATCTATAATTACACTTTTGGTTACAGCTTATTTGAGTTTTAACTATGCTGAACAAATTCTAATAGAAAGAGCGAGTGATCTATTATTAGGCGAATCAGCTACACGTGGTAATGCTATTAGACTTCTTTTTGAATCACGAATTGACCAAAATCAAATTTTAGCAAATGATCCAATGATAAAAATTCTTGTTAATGATTTAAACCAAGTCTCAGAAGATGATTTGCATAAAGAAAGAGAAATCAAACGTAGAGACTTCCTTACTCAAATCCAAGCATTTCAAACATTAGTTGGGTTTTCGATAGGTTTTGAGGATGTAAAAATTATTGGTGCAAATGGTAATGTTTACTTTTCACTTGGTAAACTAACTGATAATAATTTTCTTCAAGATCCACTATTTCAAAAAGGATTAAAAAAACCAATAGTGGATTTTGAGCCAACTGCAACTGGTAAAAAGATGATTATAGTTTCTCCAATTTTTGCTCTAGATGATAAAAAAAATGATGAACCAATTGGAGTAGTTATCTCTAGAATGAGAACTGAATCATTAGATAATATTTTGACTGATTCAAGTGGTTTAGGAAAAACAGGCGAAGTTTATATCGTAAGTGACGGATTCTTGATGTTATCTGAATCTAGATTCATAGAAAACGCTATCTTTAAACAAAAAGTTGATACCATTCCTGTCCAAAAATGTTTTAGGGAATCAGAAGATTTTTCAGGAATTTATTTAGATTATAGAAAAATCAATATTTATGGATCATCATACTGTGCTAATGATTTAGGATTTGTTTTACTTGCAGAAATTGACGAATCAGAAACAATTCAGCCTGTTATAATACTCCAAAATAGAATTTTTCAAACTGGTTTAGTGATCACTATAATAATGACAGTTGTAGCATTTCTAATTTCAAAATCTATGTCACGGCCTCTAATTAAATTAAAAAATGCTGCAAACAAAGTTGCAAGTGGTGACTTTAACGTTCGAACAAATATTACAACTAAAGATGAAATCGGTGAGTTGTCTCAGGCATTTGATTTAATGACTGAAAAGCTTCAGAAATCATTAATTGAAATTAAAGAAAAAGAAGATGTTATAAAACAACAAGAAGATATTTTATTGCAATTTTCTGATCATAGTGAGCAATATTGTGTATGTATGGTAGATATTATGAATTCAACAAAAATCACTCTTAATTTATCCGAATCACAAACTAGTGAATTTTATAAAATTTTTCTTAACTCTATTGCTTCTACTGTGAGAAATTTTGGTGGAATTGTAATAAAAAACATTGGAGATGCATTACTATTCTATTTTCCAGTCGTACATTCAGAAGAAGAGTCTATATTAAAAAAATGCCTAGATTGTTGCCTTGCATTAGGAGAGTTACATGATGATATTGTAAAAAAACTTGAAAATCACAAATTACCTATTTTTGATTACAGAACTAGTTCAACCTATGGAATAGTTAGAATTGCAAAAACATCCACATCTTCTATCAATGATATCTTTGGAAATACTGTAAATCGATGTGCAAAAATAAATAGACTCGCTCCTGCAAATGGATTAGTAATCGGTGAAGAATTCTATAAAAGTGCTAAAAATTTTGATGGTTATATATTTAAAAAAATTGATAACGCATTTTCCTCTTCTGAATCTGATTATCCGGTATATCGTGTTTCTAGAAAAAAATAGATAATGATTTTTAAAATTAAATTAACTTAGTTGATTTTTCTTTGGTACTAATATCATATGATTCTTCTACGTTTAAAACAAAAATTTTTCCATCACCTTTTTGTCCTGTATGAGCGATATCCATGATAGCTGAAACTACTGATTTTACCTCTGAATCATGAACAACTGTAAGTATTACATCTACTGAGTTAAACTCTATTTGACGTCCTCCTATTTCTGGTCGCTCACCCATTCCCTGTCCTAAAGATTGAATTAATGTAACACCACCGACACCAGCTTTTCTTATTTCATTAATTACTTGTTTAGAAACATCACTTTGTACAATTGCTTCTATTTGTTTCATTATCAAATAATTTCTATGATGCTTTAAAAACATACTTTAGATTATCACTACTTTTTGATAATATCAATACTGAATACCAATATTGAAAATTAAGGTAATCTTTTATGCAATTTAAATTTTAAATTCTTATAATGTATTTTCTAATACTTGTAACTATTATTTTGGCAT
>CAZQXU010000001.1:4041-8827 GCA_964597385.1 uncultured Nitrosopumilaceae archaeon
CACTCATGAAAATTATCATCTAAAACCTGCTCAAAGACTAAACACATACTATGAATTAATGATAATTATTATTTTAATTCCTGCAATTCTATTCATAGGTGTTTTATTCTGGCTGAAGAAAAAACCAGATCACCCAACAAGACAAGCTGGTGCTGTTAACCTCTAAAATAATAAAAAGAAATTAAAAATGATGACCTAATCTAATCGATTAATTCGGTCCAACCTTTAACGAAGACTGAGTTCTTGTAGAGTGGAACTGGTTGTCCAACGGTAAAGTCCATTGGTCTCATCCAAAAGATTGCCTTTGTTGGGCAAACACCGATACATGCTCCATCGGAGATGCATCTTTCTGGGTAAAAGACAAATGCTTTTCCTCTCTTCCAGCCTTCGACTGGTTTTACTCTAAGTACATCTGGTCCTAATGTTGTACAGATTTCTACACATAGTGCGCATCCGATACACATTTGTTCGCTGATGTCTGGAATAATTCCTACTGGCATAACGAAATTTCTTTTGCTTTTGCTCTTAATATAATTTGCCCAAAAAATGTGTTCTATAACGGCGTTTCAAATTTTATAACACCGTTTAAAATTCTGATCGCTATCAAATGTATTAAACATTAGATAATTCAATTTTGAATGTTTTTTCAGTATTTCCGATTTGATTTAACAAACTAATCATCATACTCTTATCAACTCTTTTGAGATGAAACATTCCAGATTTTTTTGAATCAATAATATGTCTACCTCCTGGGGAAAGAATCCATTCTCCATCATCATTTTTTCGTGTTATTGCTGTAATTATTACAGAGGAGCCATTTTCTCTTGAAATTGATGAAAGTAGCATTAATGATGCATTAATGAATCTTCCAGATTCTTTTTCATCAAATATGTTGTAAAAACCATTAAGTGAATCAATTATGACTAGGAATTTTTCACTTGATATTCTATTTGCTATTTCAGATATGATTTTTTTCAAATCAATCTTATTTGGACGATAAATTTCTACTCGCTCATTTTTTTTAATTAATTCTGAAACTACATAACCACTATAAAGCAAATCAAAATCTAAGAAAATTATAGGGTCAGAAACAGTTTCTATTAATTCATTTAAAATTTCTGCTTTCAGAAAAGGCTCAGAGCATAAAATCAAATTTGGATTTTTGATTGAAAATTCCTTTTTTACATATGTTAAATCATTATCTAAAATCTGTTGAGGATTTTTATCCAACACCAATTTAGTATATTACAGATATAATAATGAATTTGGCTTCAAAAGATATATCAGAAGATTTTCATAATTCAGGTAAAATTTATCTAAATAATGCTTCTGTATCTTTAATGCCTTTACAAAGCATAGAAGCCATGAAAGATTTTCAAATTTCATACAATTCTATGGGGCCTGATTCAATTGACGCCCAACCATTTATCGCTGAAAAATTACAAAATGTTAGAAAAATTATTGCAAAAATTATCAATAGCCAACCAGAAGAAATTGTCTTGACTCAAAGTACTACAGATGGAATAAACATAGTTGCAAATGGGCTCTCATTTGAAAAAAATTCTAATATTATAATTCGTGGATTTTCACATGAACATCATGCAAATTTCTATCCCTGGCTTAGATTACAGAAAAAAACAAAAATTAAAAATCTATCCATAGATAAAAATGGCTTTTTTAATTTTGATGAATTTCAAACTCTTCTTGATAATGATACAACCTTGGTAGCTATTAGTCATGCGTTATACAATACTGGAACAGTATTGCCAGTAGAAAAAATTGGAAATATGCTTGAAAATAATACTTCGTTTTTCATTGATAGTGCGCAAACTATTGGCTGCATAGGTAACTTTGATGTAAAAAAGACTAAATGTGATTTTATGTCCTTTAATGGTTCAAAATGGTTATGTGGGCCTATGGGAACTGGATTATTTTATTGTAACAAAAAATCACACGAACTACTAGATCCAATGACTATTGGAGGAGAATCAGCAATGATTTATGATAAAACAAATCTTGCATTCAAAGACATACCGGATAAATTTCAAACAGGATTTCGTAATTATGTTGGAATTGTAGGTTTAGAATCGTCAGCAAACTATCTTCTTAAATTTGGAATGGAAAATATTCGTAAAAAAAATCTTTACCTTTCAAATCTTTTAAGAGAAGAATTATCTAAAATAAAAAATATTATTCTATATGGACCAGAAAATCCTGAAGAAAGAACAAGTATCGTCTCTTTTAATATTGATGGAAAAAATCCACAAACGATTGTCGAAAAACTAGAAAAGCAAAATATTGTATTGGCTGTTAGAGAAATTTTAGATCAAAAGATCGTACGAGCATCACCTCATTTTTTTAATACTGAATCTGAAATACTTGAGGTTATTAATGCAATAAAAAATCTATGATTTTTCTTGCTCTTCTATTACCATCATTGTTAATGTCGATTGTATTTTTCCAATCTTTCTAACTTTATTTGTAATAATTCCTCGTAATTTTTCAGCATCTTTAGATGATAATTTTAAGACTATATCATATACTCCATAAACTCCTTGAACTTCATACTCGATATTTTCAGTAGCAAGAATACGTTTGATATCTTCTATAATTGATTCATCAGATCCTAGGTCAGAATTCAATAAAACATACGCAGTAGGCACATTGCAGTTTTTCATAAAACACTATTTAACCTTTCATAGATCTCAAAAACTGATTAATCCCCATCGTAATTTACTGATGTGAAACCAATAGATCTTACATTGACAATATCTGCATCTATTCCTACTTTCCCAGATTCACCAAAACCACAATTCATTCTTTGGTCAACATTAAAAGATAATGAATATAATCTTGAATTATTATTTCTTAGTTCTCATACTGGAACTCATCTTGATGCCCCATACCATTTTGTAAAAAATGGAATAAAGATACATCAAATTCCACTTGATAGATTAGTAGGAAATGGTATTTTGATTAAAATAAAAAAAGGAAAAAACCAATCAATTACTAAAAATGATTTAATTTTATTTGAAAGAAAACATGGCAATATTCCAAAATATTCATCCATATTTTTTTATACTGAATGGCAAAAAAACTTGAATAATAGTTGTTATTTTATTAATAATCCTGGTTTATCTGAATCAGCTGCTACATATCTTGTTTCAAAAAAGATCAATTTGGTTGGAATTGATTCACCTAGTATAGATTTGGGTCAAGATAAAAATTTTAAAGTTCATCAAATACTAGCAAAAAATAATATCTTAATTGTTGAGAATCTATCAAATTTGAATAAAATTTCATCAAAACAATTTGATTTTGTAATTTTACCATTAAAACTAAAAGATGCAACTGGTTCCCCAGTTAGAGCAATAGCTATTCACTGAACAAAATGAAATCTATTTTTCTTATAATTTTTAGATAAATTACCAATAATTGGAATCTGATTTCCACAAAACCGGCATTTGTTTTTCTCATCTAGATTCCAACTTTCAATATCAAAACCATATCTCTTAACCACAATGTTGTTACATTTTGAACAATAAGTATGCTCAAAAGGATGACCTGGTACATTTCCGATATAAGCATATTCCAATCCAACTTTTTTTGCAATTTCATAATGTTTTTCTAAAGTTTTAACAGGAGTAGAATCAAATTCCATCATTTTGTAGTCTGGATGAAAACGTAAAAAATGAATTGGCATCTCTGGACCAAATTGATCATAAATAAATTTACATAATTTTTCTGCGTATTCTAAACTATCTCCTACTTTTGGAATAATAAGATCTGTAATCTCTACATGAATCTTCGTCTTATCACGTATTTCTAATAATGTATCAAAAATAGGTTGAGGATCAGGAACTCCGATAAATTTTTTTGTAAAATTAGGTTCTGCATTACCTTTGAAATCAATTGTTATAGAATCTAAAAACTCTTCCATCATATTTACTGATTCTGGAGTATCATATCCATTTGAGACAAATACATTGTAAAGATTTTTTTGATGTGCTATTACCCCACAATCTCTAGCAAATTCAATGAATATGGATGGTTCATTGTATGTATACGCAATTCCATCCGCACCATTATCTAATGCTGTTTGTACTACTTGTTCAGGAGTCATATCTACACCCTCCACTTTTCTTCTCTGACTAATGTCAAAATTCTGACAATATCTGCAAAGCCAATTACATCCAGTGGTGGCAATTGAAAACACTTTAGATCCAGGTTTGTAATGTATGACTGGTTTTTTTTCTATTGGATCAACATGTCCTGCTATCACTTTACCGTATACAAATAAGTCTAATTTTCCATTTTCATTACCACGTATTCCACATAATCCTATCTGGCCTTCACTCATCTCACAGTATCTTGCACAAGCAGTACAACGTACTTTCTTGTTAGGTAATTTTTCATAAAGAATTGCCTCTTTGTTCATTTTAGTTAATTATAGATGATTTTCCCATATAAGGTGCATCACTTTTCGCAATCCTAAAAATATAGAAAATAACACATTACTTATGAGTAAACCAGGAAATATTTGGAGAAAAGTTCACGGTAAAATTACTAAAAAACCAACTAATTTCTCATGGTTAATTGAAAATAAACTTGCAGGTTCTGGAATACCAACAAGTTTTGATGAGTTTGATTGGATTCTAAAACAAGGTGTTACATCAATTGTAACTATGACTGAAAACGCACTACCTGAAGAATGGGTAAGTGGTATTGGTTATTTACATGTCCCAACCCCAGATCTTACAGCTCCTGACATGGATAGAATTGATAC
>CAZQXU010000001.1:8927-51976 GCA_964597385.1 uncultured Nitrosopumilaceae archaeon
TATTTTATTTTCTTGAAATACAAGAGTAATTCCACCATCTGAATCAGGATCTTCAACCTTTACTAATTCAATCATTTTAATTTGTTCGAATTTATCCATTCATTTTCACCTATTCTGGAATTGATACAGCATCTATTTTTCCGTCCACGACTTTAATGAACAAAAATCTGTTATCTTTAAAGATAAAGGTGATGCCTCCTTCTTTGTCTGGTTCTTCAACTTCAAGTATTGGTTGTCCTAACAGACCATCATATTTTGCCATAATAATTGACTCAAAAAGTTCCTTATATCCCTAATTGATTATGATCTCAATTTCCTTAGAATTGCTTTTAACATTTCCTGGTTCTGTATAGTCATGTTTTTGCCATGAGGCAAATACCTCAGCACCGATCTTATGCTTGCCTTTTCCTAGCTCAGAAGCTTTAATGACAATTTTTTCATTAAAATCAAACAACTCTTGTCTGACTTCCTCTTCCGATAATCGAATAAACGGCTCAAAATTTTTGGCTACTTGAACCCATATCCTTCTGTCTTTATGAGGATTAACCAATTTTGGATTTCGTGTCCAAAATATTGCTGCTTTTCTATAAGTGTCAATAGTTTTACCAACTTCCTTTTTCCTAAATCCTCCAGAAGTCAGTTTTATACCGTATTTCATCTTAAAAGATACGTCATTGTTGTTATACGCTTTAGTCCAATTTGCCTCATTGAAGGCATCTCTTATGCCCCCATCTACTTTAAAACTGACATTTACTTCAATACTGTCGTTTAATGCGTATTCATCCTTGGTTTTTACTATGCCGATATCTGAAATCTTACTTTCTGTCATTCTGTCCGCTCATAATGATTTATATCCACAATAAGTGCTTTTTCCGAATACATGAATGCTCAAGTAATCAGTTCAGAACCTAAGGAAATTAGCCTTTCTATTACGGAAACTGATATAGGAATTTTGTACATAATTCAACATGAGCTTTTAAAGGAATCAAATATTGATTTTGCAGGCGTTATTGTGAAACATCCTCTTACTAATGAGTGCTGGATGAGAATAAACTCAAACACAAAACCTTTGCAAGAAATCAAAAAAGCAACAGATTCAGCAATAAAAATGGCTAATGAATTTAAACAATTATTTAATTCTAAAATTAAGGTAAATTAGATGAAATTTTGCCCCAAATGTGAGGTCAAATTAAAAAAAGGTGATTCTGGTCTCCAATGTCCAAAATGTAATTATGTTGAAGGAAATGAAACTATGCAAACAAAAACTGTAATTGAAGAAGGGGAATCACAATTCAACGTATTAGCAGAAAATGAAGGAACTGAAACATTACCTACGATAAAAATTGAATGTGAAAAATGTGGTAACGATGAAGCAGTTTGGTGGATGTTACAAACTAGAAGTGCTGATGAACCTACAACTCAATTCTATAGATGTTCTAAATGTAGATACACTTGGCGTAATTACGCATAACGTTTAACTGGAACATTAAACCCAAAAGATTTAGTTTGACTTTCGAAGCAAAAACAAGTGGTTCAGATGATCTCAAAGCAATCATCTCAGCAATATCTACACTTGTAGAAGAAGCTACTTTTGTTGCAACAGCTGAAGGAATTACTTTTAGGGGAATGGATCCATCTCATGTAGCTTTAATAGATATTTCTTGGCCTAATTCTGCATTTGAAAAATATGAATGTGATAGTGATATAAAATTTGGAGTTAGAATAGATGAATTTTCTAAATTAATTAAAAGAGCAGATAAAAAAGATAGTATTGAAATTAGTATTTCTGAACAAAACATGTTACTTGTAACAGTTGGTAAAAATAAAAAATACAAAATGCGATTAATTGAAAGCTCTGCAACTGATACTCCTTTACCAAAAATTCCATATGATTCTAAAATTACTTTATCATCTTCTAGATTTGATAAGATTTTAGGGGATGTCCAAGTCGTATCTGATTATCTAACTATTCATACATCTGATTCAAAAGCTGATTTTTCAGGAAAAGGTGATTCAGGTGAAGTTGTAATTGATCTAGAGAAAGATACAGATGAAATTGGTGAAATCTCTTCAAAAGAAGATAGTATTGGTACCTACAGCCTCGAATATCTTAATCCTGTAGTTAAAGCAGTAGGTACTACCGCAGGTCAAATTACATGTGAATTTTCTAGTGCAAAACCTCTAAGAATTGAATTCAAAGTAGCAAACATAGGCAGAATCCACTTTTATTTGGCTCCACGAGTAGAAAGTTAAAGCATTTAAAGATTAACTGATTCAGGTACTTTGAATTGAGACTTGTAATAAAATACGGTGGAACATCAATTTCATCAGCAAAAGATATTCAAACTGTAGCAAATTATGTTAATACATTATCCAAACATAATGAAATAGTAATAGTCTGCTCGGCAACTAGCGGTACCACTGATGATTTAATTGAAATATCTCAATCTATAAAAAATGAGAATAAAAACAAAGCCATACAACTAGCATCAAAAATTATCAATAGACATAAACAACTTGCAAAACAGACAATAAAAAAATCTACAATCAGAAAAAAACTATTAGAAAAATTAGATGTAGATTTTAAAGAACTTGTTGCATTAATTGAAGGAATGGTATTGTTGGGAGAAGTTACTGCCAGATCTATGGATTATTTGATATCATTTGGAGAACGCCTTTCAATAAAATTAATCTCGTTTGCAATTAGCGATTTGAATAAAAAATCAATATCCCTAACAGGTAAAGAAGTTGGAATTGTCACAGATTCTAATTTTGGTGAATCTATCCCGTTAATGGATACTACAAGATTAAGAGTTTCAAAAACAATCGATCAACAATTTGCCAAGAAAACAATCCCAGTAATAGGAGGTTTTACAGGAGCCGATCAACATGGACACATAACTACATTTGGTAGAGGTGGTTCAGATTATACAGCTACAATAATCGGTACATGCATCAAAGCTGATGAAATATGGTTAATGAGTGATATAGATGGATTAATGACTGCAGATCCAAAAATAGTAAAAAATGCAAAATTACTCAAAGAGGTTTCTTATGTCGAAGCAATTGAAATGGCATTATTTGGAGCTAAACAAATTCATCCACGCACATTTGAGCCATTATTGACAAAAAAAATTCCAATGAAGATTCGAAATTCCTTTAATATAAAAAACGAAGGAACACTTGTAACTGATTCACCTTCAATTTCTACAAAAAATACTGTAAAATGTGTGAGCAGCATTCGTCATAATGGATTAATCGATATACGTGGAGGTAGTATGGTTGGTAATCCTGGAACTGCTGCAAAAATCTTTTCAACACTCGCTAAAGCTGGTATTAATGTAATGATGATATCTCAAAATCCCTCAGAATCTAGCATCACTATAGTAGTCAAGAATACTGATTTAGATAAAGCAGTTAATGCATTAGAAATGGAACTTTTAGGAAAAATAATTAAAAAACTAGAAGTAACTACCGATGTTGCAATTATTGCACTGATTGGTTTAGGTATGCGAGGAACTGTAGGTGTTGCATCTAAAGTCTTTGGAGCAATCCAAAAAAATAATGTAAACGTAGCAATGATTACTCAAGGTTCGTCAGAACTAAATCTTGCATTTGTTGTCAAAAATTCTGATACTAACGTGGCAGTTCAGGCTTTACATGATGCATTTGAACTGGATAAAATTAACTAGAGATAAAATCATTTAAGGGGAACAACTTCAAATGATTTCGTTGAATAGATTTGTAATTATCTTAATTGTAGGAATTTTTGTTTCAGGGATTCTTACAATTTCCTTTATCTCTAACAGCTATGTTGATGCAAATTCTACTAAAAAAATTAATTTTACTAAAACTATCATTTCATCACAAGATCCAGGTCAAGGACATGAAAATCATCAACTATCATTAATCTTATCGCCAAATGAAGGAACTCTTTATGATGGTTCTATGACATTTACATCAAATGAACCTGTAGATGTTGTTGTTTTACACGAAATTACTGATAATGATGTCAAAGGCCAACCAACTTGGACTATTGATGGGAAAACAATCTACGCAATGTCATTAATAGATCTTAAATCAAAATCAGACTCATTTGAATTTACTGGAGCTGCTTTGGCATTACACTCTTCTAATTCTAAAGAATTTACTGCAACTGTAAGTGTTGATGGTTGGATTAGAGGTCAACCAACCGAAGTAATCATGCAAAAAATACAAGTTGAAAAAGATCCATCATTAATGTTATCTAGAGCAAATGTAGAGGCAACTATACCAATGCATGAAGGACTTTACAAAGGTAATTCTATTTTTTATATTATAACAGATACTAGTAGAGAAGAATATTCTAAAAAAATTACTGAAAAACAAGATTGGAAAGTACAGACTTCCCCTTTAATTGAAAAAATGCCTGAAGAAATTCTACAAAAAATATTCATTTTTAATAATGGTGTTAGAGGTCAAGGAATTTATGGACATCAAAAAGAAATTTTTTCAAGTACTCCAGTTCAAGAATCAAAATATAGTGCACTAAATTCAGTTATTGAGGTTTCATGGAAAAAAGGTCAAAATGCTAAAGTTCTTGAATCTTTTGAAGATGTAATTGATGCTGAAAAAAATGGAAGAATTGAATTTACTAAAACTGGAGTAGTCATTAATTCTCCTCAAATAATTTGGCCTAATGGACAAATGTTAGTAAGAAATGATACCAAAATTACTGATGATTTAACGTTTAGTGGAGGTCAAATTACTAAAATTAACAAAGATGAGATGACTGTAACATTTGTTGCTCATCGTATGTGGGGTCCAGATGGTAAAACAATCTATTCTATTGTAACTGATGCAACACCCTCTAATCCATCAGAAATAATGGGAATTCCGTTTTCTCCTGTATATGACAATCTAATTACAAATTCTTCTGCAGCTGATCTGTTTCAATTTCAAAACGGCATTAAAGGCTCAGGCTCTTTAGGATACCAACCAGGAATTACAAGTGTAAATTCTGATCAGGAAAATTATAGTCCTATATGGCGTATCTATAATGTTGAATGGCACAATCCTAAAGATGCAAAAATACTTCAAACCATGTCTGATATTGATTCTTTCAAAGCAAAAGACCTCATTTCAGTAAGTTTAGCTCGTCCCATGAATAGCCATCATATCATAAATGGCCCACTCATAGATCCATTCCAATAAAAATAAAATCACTAAACGGATAAATTACTTGAAAGGAAATTTAATGTTAAATTGACTGGTAAACTCTACATCGTCGGCGTTGGTCCTGGACATCATGATCATATGACATTTCGTGCTAAAGAAGTGATTGAAGAAAGTGATACAATTGTTGGATATGAAACATATGTTAACCTAGTACAAGATCTTATTGAAGGAAAAACAGTTCATCGTTATGCCATGACTCAAGAAGTTGAACGTGCTCATCAATGTATTGATCTGGCAAAATCTGGAAAAATAGTTTCACTTGTTTCAAGTGGTGATCCTGGAATTTATGGAATGGCCGGATTAATTTATGAAACACTTGCAGCAACAAATTGGAATCCTAAAGATGGTCTGCAAGTAGAAATAGTCCCTGGCGTTTCTGCGTTGAACTCATGTGCATCAATTATTGGCTCGCCACTTATGACTGATTTTGCAGTTGTAAGTATGAGTGATTTACTGGTACCATGGGAAATAATAACTAAAAGAGTTGAAGCCGCCGCACAAGGTGATTTTGTAATTGTAATTTATAATCCAGCAAGTAAAAAAAGAATACATCAACTAGTAGATACAAGAAAAATTCTATTGAGATATAGAAAACCAACAACACCTGTTGCAATAATTAAAGGTGCATTTAGAGAGTCACAAACTATTGTAATGACTGATTTAGAAAACCTTCCAAACCATTCTGATCAACTGGGAATGATAAGTACGGTGATTATCGGAAATTCATCTACTTATACTTACAAAGATTTGATGATTAATCCAAGAGGATACAAATCAAAATATAACCTAGAAGAACAAACTAATCCCAATCTTAAAATTCAATAATTTTTCTTAATTGCGTTAAACAACTCTTCACTAAGATTTAGTTTTTCACGTATTGGTGAAATCACTTTAACTAGATATTCTCCCACCGTTTGTTTTAGATCGGTTGGATGTAATTTTTTTTCTGCAAAATCAGATTCTAATTGATTATAATTTGTATATGTGATGTTTCCACCAAATTTTTCTGGTCTTTCTATGTTAATTTCATTAAATTCATGGAAAATTACATTTTTTGAAATTTCTAATAATGGGTTATTCTGAATATTTGCTTCTTCACACCATGCTTTTTTGATCTTTGTTCGAATTTCATCATCTGAATTATGAATGAAAACTCCTGAATTTGGATCTGACTTACTCATCTTTGTTGATTCTCCATTTGCATTTGCTGGTTTTGTTAAACCTGGTAACAGCTTATGATGAACAGCAACTGGAACTTTCCATCCCATTTTAGGAAAAATCTCTCTCACAAGCATGTGTATCTTTCTTTGATCCATTCCTGCATGAGCAATATCTACACCTAAAGAATGAATATCAACAGCCTGCATTGCAGGATAAAGTAACTTAGCTACATCTATTTTTGTATCATCTTCTGCGCGTCCCATAATTGTAAGGGTTCTCATAGTTCTGGCAATTGACATATGTTTTGTAAATTTAACAAGATTAGCCCAATACTCTGTTTTTTCTTCATACAATTTTGATCCTAAAACAATTTCAACATTTGGACAAACTAACTTGAATGCATCTTGGTAGTATTTTGAAACTTCTGCAATGGTTTCCCAATTTCCACCCAACTTATCATTAATTATAGTGTGCCAATCTGCAAGAAAAACTGTGCATTTAACACCAGCTTTTACAAAATCATTAATTTTGAAACCTGTACTAATTAAGCTACCAAGATGTAAAAATCCAGAAATCTCTAAACCAATGTAATGCTTTGGAGATGAATTTATTTTGAATAATTCTAATAACTCTTCATGTGTAACAATCTCTTCAGTGGGAGGCCTTTCAATTAATTCAATTTTTTCAATGATATCCAAATCAAAACAACTTCTGAGATGTAGGTCTATAAAGTTATTTGAAATATGATTTAGTTCATATTTGCAATATCTGAATTATTAAATGATTTATCAATATTATGACACTCGAAGAAGGACTAGAACTAATTGAAAACTACAAAAAAGGATTACAAAAATTCTTAGATGTACTACCTGAGCAAGCAGTTCAATTAGGCTCTGAAATGATAAAAACATTAACAATAAATTCAAAAAATGAAATTGCAAATTTAGAAGCAATAGAAAAAGCATTAAAACGCACACCTAAATCAGGATTATCTAAATGATTGAGTTTTTTTATTATTTAGAGATATGTCAAACATAGGAATTGAATAATAATTATGACTGAAGATAAATGGCATAGAAATGAACACAGAATTATTTCAATAATAGAAAAATTTACAACTTATAAAAATTGGATTTCTTTTATGCATTTATCAATAGAAGCAAAAATTGATCATCAAACGCTAACTAATCATATTGATTTGTTAATTAAAAGAGGTACAATAGTAGAATATAGAGGAAAAAATAAATCAAGATTATTTTGTATTTCTGGACATAGTGATGATATAGAATATAATGAACAATTTCGAGATTTTACACAAAAAGATCTACTAACTAAAGAAGAAGCAAATGAAAAACTTTCTAAACTATACAAATTAGGAACAGATAATCTATATCACAAATTTTAATCATTAATTAAATTTTTAAAAACAACACTTCACTTGCAATTTTTTTTATGTTTTCTTAGATCTTCTGAAGAATTAAATTCTGAACCACACGCTCTACATTTTTCCTTTTTCTTGTTGTGTGCAACTTCTTGATGTTTTTTTAATCTTTCAGGATCTGTTAGTACTGTTCCACATTTTTTACATTTTGTTTCATTAGAACTTCCAAACAATCCCATGTTTAGTATAGTATCATCTAGTAGAAAAACTAATTTCCCCTTCACAAGCCATTAAATTTTTAAAAATTTATAGAAAGCTAACAATTGTCAATTTACAAGATTCTCTTTTAGGGAATGCTTTCATAGGTGAAATTGTGAATAGGATTATGGTATCTAAACACTTTGAGGAACAATTTTATCAATTTTGTACTGAAAATAATATCAAATGGGATGATAGGAAGAGAAGATGGAATAAACCATTTCATCCTAAAATTAAAAATATTTGGGTTAAATCTGAGAATGGTGACTTTTTAAATTCTATACGTCCAAAGGAAAAAGGATACTATGATTCCAAATTTTTAGGGTGGGAATTGGGAGTTATTAAAAAAGAATATTGTTTCTGGTGTGGTAGAATTATTGAGGAAACAAGAAAAAATAATCCACGTTCAGAAACTGTAAAATTTTGTAATCAAATCCACAGAAAAGCATTTGGTAAAGTTAAAGCTGATCAAGAAAAGCTAGGAAAATTATTTGCATCTAAATAAAAATTATAATTCACTACTCTAAAATTTTTCTTGGTTTAGTACTAAGATAAAATGCATGAGCACTAATTATGAATGCAGCAAGGAAAACCTTTGTTGCAAAAACCAAATTCCATGGTCTATTTTGATCTGGATATGCAATTGATAACATGTCTATGTTGGGAGCATTACCTTTAATCATTCCTGCCGTGATCTCTGCATTTAAAACTGTAAAATTGTATAATACTTCATACAATGTAATAATTGCAAATCCTAACAACATAAGCTGAAGTAATGCCATTCTCCATCCAATGATTTTTTTTCCAGCAGTTCTTCTCCATCCTATTCTTGAAACACAATACCATCCAATAATTGTAGAAAAGAATATCCAAGTTGAAACCCTGGCAAAATTTTCAAATGGTATGAAAGTATTCTGAATTGCTTCTCCCATAACATATTTTCCATTTTCCATCCATTCTATCATAGTGATGTATACTCCAAAAACAAGACTTGAGACCATGATAAATCCACAAACATAGAAAATGTATAGAAAAACTTTGTACCCTGCATCTGATTTTTCAAGATGATGTTGACTCATTATGCGAATTTCCTAATTTTGAAATATAAAAATTCATGCCTATTTCATGAGATTTATAGACTAGTTTTAAGGAGATTCCTTATTGAAAATTGCCATTAATGTTCCATTTGTAGGTAAAGATGAAATTAATGCAGTTACTTCAATTCTTAAAAATGGTTCACTTACATCAGCAGCTAATCATGGAGGAAAACATGTACAAGCATTTGAAAAATCAGCATCTTTATTCATAAAATCAAAATATGTAATTGCTGTAAATTCTGGTACTGCTGCTTTACAAGCTGCACTTTATGCTTTAGATATCAAAAAAGGTGATGAAGTACTTGTTCCTTCATTTACATTTGTTGCGACTGCCAACTCTGTTGTCTCTACTGGAGCAAAACCAGTCTTTGTTGATATATTAAAAGAGAATTATACTATGGATCCTGACGATCTACAAAAAAAGATTACAAAAAAGACTCGAGCAATTATGCCTGTACACCTTTATGGTAATGTAGCATATATTGATAGAATTTTAGAAATTGCAAAAAAACATAATTTACATGTAATAGAGGATTCTGCCCAATCTTTAGGTTCTACTTACAAAGGAAAACATGCTGGAACTTTTTCTGATTTAGGTTGTTGGAGTATGTATCCTGCTAAAGTAATGACATCTGGTGAAGGAGGATTTGTTGGAACTAACAATAAAAAATTGCGTGATAAATTATTGATGATTAGAAACCATGGAATGGTTCATGGATATGATACCAAAATATTTGGATTAAATCTTAGATTGCCTGAAATTAGTGCTGCCATTGCAACAATACAAATGAAAAAACTTCCTGATTTTCTAAAAACTAGACAAAAAAACGCAAATCTATTATCAAAACTTATTTCTGATTTGAATATTATTTTACCTCATCAACGAAAAAATGAAAATGTAAACTGGTATCTTTACACAATAGCAACTTCAAAACGAGATAAAATTTTGAAAAAACTTAATGAAAAAGGAATTGGTGCAGCTTCTTACTATCCTATCCCAGTTCATAAAACACCATTTTACCAACAAAAAATCAAACTCCCTATGACTGAGTGGGCTTCATCTCATACTTTGTCTCTGCCAATACATCCTAAGGTTACTAGTAAAAATATTGAATTTATCGCAAAATCTCTTCGTGATATAATCAATGAATAGTATTGGAAATGCTATTGGAGAATTATGCAAGATTATCTTGCCAATTCCAGAAGAATCATACCTAGGAAATCCTGATTCTTCAATAGCAATTTGTACACTTTCAAGCATGGATTTACTTAAAAAAATATCAAATTCTGAACTTTTGAATAATATTTTCATTGCAGGAAGATTGCTTTCTGAAAACAAAGGAATTGATTCTATAATTAAACATCTTAACCAGAATAAAAAAGTAAAGACGCTTATAGTTTGTGGCAAAGAAGTTTGGGGTCATAAGGCTGGTCACTCATTAATTAAATTATATGAAAATGGAATCAATGATCATGGGAGAATAATCAGCTCATTAAGTCCTGATCCTTTTCTTGTTTCAACAAAATCTGAAATTAATTATTTTCAGAATGAAATTAACTTAGTCAATATAATCAACGAAACCAATCTTGAAATAATTAAAAAATATGTAAACTAGTATCCGTTTCTTTGTCTTTCTCGATTAATCTCATTTTTCTTTTTATATTCTTCAAGAATATCATCTGGAGTCAAATTTAGTTCTAAGGATGCTTGTACCACAAAATGCCAAATATCGATTAATTCTTCTCTTGCTTCTAATACATTAAATGGAACTGGAGTTTTCCACCATTTCCAATTTGTAGTTCTTTGTAGTTCTACGGCTTCATGAATTATTGCTGTAGATAATGCAGAAATTCTTCCTTCAGAATCTTTTGGATATCGATCTAACTTCATCATTTCAGATAACCCCTTTTGTAATTTGAATATAGTATCTAAACGATCTTCATTTTTTTCAGACATATCTTAGAATATACAACTCAATTGCGGAAATAATCAAACTTAAATCTTTTTAGAAACGAATCATTTTTTCATATAATTTAACTCGCTTCATGATATCTGTTTTTTTAATTCGAAGTAATCCATCTAATCCATATCTTTCAACAGCAAATGATCCTAAAACATTCCCATAAACAACGGCTTTTTTGATCTCTGATAACCTGACTGAATTTTTACTAGCTAAATACCCTATCATGGCTCCAGCAAACGAATCCCCTGCACCTGTTGGATCCACTACATCTTCTAATGAAAATCCTGCTGATGGAAATACCACATCATCAAAAAACATCATTGAGCCATGCTCTCCTTTTTTAATAATTACATATTTTGCACCCCATTCCATCATTTTTTTTGCACATTTTATTAGGTTGAATTCTTTTGTTAGCAATTTAGCTTCTTCGTCATTTATGACCACTGCATCTACAGCTTTAATCATCTTAATTACAGATTCTCGTTTTGTAGAAATCCAAAATTCTATGGTATCGCACATTGAAAATTTTACTTTATCAAATTCTTTAATCAACATTAAATTTTGATCAGGATCATTATTGGCTAGATACACAAATTGAGATTTTTTATATTCTTGTGGAACAGTCGGTTTAAAATCTGCTAATACATTTAACTCCGTCTTTAAAGTTTCTCTTGTACTAAGTGTTTTATCATAACTTCCATCATAACGAAATGTCTTGCCATCTTTTATGGTTAAGCCTTGTAAATCAAGATGTTTTGCTAAAATTTGATGATATGTTTTAGGAAAATCTTTTCCAACCACTGCTATTAGTCCGGTGTCTACAAAATTACTTGCTGATATTGCTGCAAATGTAGCGGCACCACCTAAAACATCTTTTAAAATTTTTTTTGGAGTTCTAATTGTATCTAACGCAGTAGAACCAAAAACAGTTAACATTCTTTAAAAAACTAATTTTCACGTATAAATTCTCTTGCTTGGTCAGGTGTAGGATAATATACAAAAGGTACATCAATCGAAGTAAAAATCACATCATATTTTATGACACCACTTATTTTTACTGTTGAATCTTCTTGTGTATTGACATTAGAATCTTTCATATACGTACCGCCTACAGAACTACTTCCTAATGCTGGAAGTACAAACGATTCCAAATCTCCCCTTCCTATCATTTCTTCATTTGCTACCACAAAAAACTCTGTTTTACCAGCAGTCAAATACAATAATGACGGATTGCTAAACTCTAGTACAACGTCATGAGTCGCTCCACTTTCATTCTCTTCAAGAAGATTACTTTGAGTAATTTTCACGCCTATTTGTGAGGCTAATACATATTGTGAATATGCAAATAGACTTAATGCTATAACAACAATTATGATTACTTTCTTTGCTTTGGGACCCATACATCACGTTATCCCAAGATCGCTTTTTAACTCAATAGGAAAAAAATCCCATTTCTATGTGTAAAAGTTTTGATCTAATCTTGAAGCTGATTAGAGCTAGCAGAATAAATCAAAACCTTACGATTTATGGGTGATGGCTAGAATAAAACTCAAACTTGGAGAGAGTGAAATTGAGGTTGAGTCTAGAGATTTCTACGTTGATAATCAAACTTTAGGTGAAATAATTGAAAATATATCAAGTCACATACATGCAAATCAAGCAAAAATTGTCTATGAAAATTCAAATGAAGTAAATACTAAATCAAATGAATCAATACAGTCTAATAGATTTGGTCTTGAATATTTAGATGATGCAGAAGCATTTGAGCCAGAATTTAATGAACCAAAACCAATTACCTCTAATGAAATCAAAGCAAAATTAAGAATATTAGAAACAAGCAAATTCTTTGATTCTCCTAGAACCGTAACAGAAACCGTTCAACAACTTCGAGAATATGGTTGGAGTGCTAGTCCATTAGATGTATCAAAAGCTTTAGCAAAAATGGCATCTAATAGAGAAATTTTAAAAAATTCAAAAGAGAATAGAGCACATTATTTTGTTGAAAATGCATTAGTATCTAACTAATTTTATATTTACACTTTTCACAACTCTCAAAAATTTCTCCATCTAAATGATCAAAATGTGTGTTACACTGATTACATGTGTGATGCATATCAAAATACCCGTCTTTCTCAATTTGTCCAATTCTATTTGATTCAAGATTAGTACTTTTACATTTGATACAGTGACATCCACATTCAATTTTCATTTATTTAATCTCCAATAATCTATGTATAGTTGTTTTACATATACAAATCATTGGGAAAGAAACGGGAAATCCCACTTGAGATTGATGATCATTTTAAGTTATATGGAAAAGAACCTTGGGAAGTAGATTATGGCGAAAAATGTGTAATCTGTAATGTTCGGATTGATGAATATGGTTTTTGTTCTTGTGGTTCAGGCGGAGAATAATTTTTACAATATCTAATAAAAAAACTCATTCATAGATTATAGACATTAAATCTGATCTATATTTTGAGTATTGTTATCTTCAATATTTTTTGCTGATGTTTTTTTCTTCATGATAACGATGGTAACGGCAACTCCAATTATGATTGATACTACAAGTAAAATAATGATGTTCTGATTAGTGCTTGATACTAGGGATAAATCTCGCATGTTGGGATTTTCTTGATCAGTGTTTTTTGAATCTATGATTGATACCATGCCTGTAGTATCGGATCTTACGTTAATCCATACATGTGTTCCATTATTGATGTATCCGTGAAAGTATATTCTCTCATTATCTACCAATACATCATATGATTCTGGTAATAGTTGAAGAGGAACTATTAATGTTAGAAATTGATTTTCTCCATTAACATGAAAATTAATTCCTTTAGTTAATTGATTAAAATTAAATTCATCTATTTCTGCAAATGATCTAATCTCAATTAAAAAATCTTTATTATCATATTTTATATTTTTTAATATTTTTGGTTCATTGATGGAATATTCTAAAATCATTTGACAACCATGACATGCAATTCCTTTCTTCTCACCCAAATACACTGGTTTATCATTTACAAAAACTAGATCTACTTCATTTGGAAATATAAAATTAGTTGTTTGAAGATATCTAAAATCTAAAGTCCATACATTATTTTTTAGAACTAGAACATCATCAAGATCATATTGTACAACTATGTTTTTTTGTGATGGAAAAACAATAATACCATCGTTATCTCCAATAGTTCCAAACTGTTTCTCGTTTCCTTCAACATCAGTAACACTAAGATTCCTTATCACTCCATCAATCAATTGTAATTGTTTAGGCGAATTTGCTGCAATGACTTCATGTTTAACCTGAATTTGATTCGATTCATTAATAATTACATTTACTGTTTTTTGCTTTGCTTCCTCACCAATAGATACCTGAGCATAAACTGTAGGAATTGTTATTATGAATAACAATATTATGAAAAAACCGGCCTGCTTTATTTTCATTTATTCCACTTTAACGTGAATCATTTTTGCTTCTTGAAGAGGACAATCGTTTCTATCTCTCTGTAACTTTACAATTTTATCTGCAACATCCATTCCTTCTGTCACTTCTCCAAAAACAGTATATTGTCTATCGAGGAAAGTACTATCTGTAGTAACGATGAAGAATTGTGAGCCTGCACTATTTGGATCCTGGGCTCTTGCCATAGAAACAATCCCACGGTGATGTGATCTGGAACTAAATTCAGCTTTAATTGTATAGCCTGGTCCACCTGTTCCCCAAGTACTCTTATTTCCACTTTTTGTGTTAGGGTCTCCTCCCTGAATCATAAATCCAGGAATTACTCTATGAAAAAGTGTGCCGTCATAGAATCCATCTTTTGCTAATTTCTCAAAATTTCTTACAGTTTCTGGAGCCAAATCAGGAAGTAATTTAAATACAATTGTTCCCAAGTTTGTTTCAATAATTGCTGTACTCAATGTGAATTATCAACAGCATTATCATAAGAGTCTTTTTGTGTAAAGTAAATTAAAATTTTTATAGTCTGTTATTTTTTTTTGAAAAATTCATAAAAATCTGTACGTTTTTCGTTAATACGATAATTATTTAATAATTCGTGAATACCTTAAATGAAAAATTTTTCCAACTATTAATACTTGAATTAAAAATTAAATCATGTCAGAAAGTTATAGTCTTATATAGAACAACTAAAATTTAGAATTCGTTGAATCGTACAAACCAAAGCACGATCATTAAAGAAGCAATTAATTCTTATCTTGACAAAGGTGTAACAGACAAGCAAGATATCTATACCAAAGTTGTAGATGAACTTGGTGTCCCAAGACCTACTGTAAGAAGGGTCGCAAGAGATTTGAGAACTGAATTACTACAAAAAATCCAGATCTTACAATCAGATATGCCTAAAACATCTAACGAAGACGAATAAACTAGACTCTTTTTTTCTTTTTACTTAATATCAAATTATGACATTAGCATTACTGTTATAAACAATGAATTTTTCAAATAAATTATGGGATACCTTGGAAACCATTTAGCAACAGTGGTTACTGGAGTCTTTGCAGCTGTACTTACTGGATTATGGCCTTATTTTGTAGACTTTGCTCCCATCCTAAATTTTGTATTTATTATGGCTGTACCAATAACTTGGTTCCTTACATTTACTTGCTGGATTTCTCAAAAGAGTGCTGATTATATGCATAAACATGAAGCTCACGCAAATCATAGCGAAAAAAAAAGCTTGAGTAATTTACAGACAACTCAAATTTACACATCAGATGGAAAACAAGTCAGTTCTACTGAAATTAAAGTAGCACAAAATGAATTATCTAGTGAATTAAACAAACTTAAAGAAAGTGTAAAACTAAAAGACAGTGAAATTGAAAGACTTAACCAAGAAATTTCAAATCTGCAAACTTTAGTCCAAATTGAATCATTAAAAACAGAACTTGCAAATCTTAAGATGTTGGCATCTAAAAGTAAATCAAAAAGCAAATAGATCTACTTGTTACAATGATTACATACTATGCCGTGATTGCTCTTACAACCTGGGCAGCTGACAGCACCCCCAAAATGGCATTTACATGAGCACAATTCTGTAGGATCTTTTTCCATACGTAGTATCATTTCTACGTCATGTTAATATTTGACTCTTTAATTTTTACCTTTGATGAATTGTAATAAATCTTTTAAACTAAATAATGTAATTACAGATATGTCTAAAAATATTATTTTTGCAAGTATTATTGCGTCAATAATATTTACCGCCGTTCTATCAACTAACGTTTCATTTGCTGAATCAATAAATTCACAAACAGAAATTACTCCAATCAATAATTCCATAGGACTAGAAAAAACAACTTTACAAATGCATATTTCTGAAAATAATAAACTCCCTTGGGGATTTGTTGAAGGAAAAATTGCAAATCATGTTGCTGGTCATCCTGTAATTATTCAGATATTTGATAATGATGAAATTATTCCAGGAAACAGTGTTGGTGCGGTACACTTTGCACAAACTGTAGTAAATGAAGATGGTTCATATGAATACAAATTTAGGGTGTTAGATTCCAATAACGGAAAAATAACTAAAATATTTGATGGAAATTACACTGTTAAAATTTTCAAAGTTGTATATTTACAACCTAATCTTGATGTAATTTAGAGGCTATTTTCAAAGTCTCATCTACCATATCTCTTAATCTTTTCTTATCATCTTCTTTTGATATGGCATTTTCTGATATTGATTCTGTTGTGAGAAACACTGCTTTAGGATTGGCAATAACTCTAAAATATGATAATAATTGGGTGATGAGCGTTTGGACATCTATAAACCCAATATTACTTGCGGCTAAAATTACTATGCCTGCAACTTTACCTTCAGTTTTTTTATAATTGATATATTCAAACAAATTTTTCAATGCAGAACTAAAAAATGAATTGTAAATTGGAGATCCAATTAACCAAACATCTGCATCCATAATATCTTTAGCTGCATTTTTTGTTTGTTCGTTATATTCTTCTTCTGGTCCTCTATAACATTCGATTTGTCCGTCTGAAAGATTGATAAATTTTGTATCTGTATTTTTTGATTTAGTATATTCAAAAACATATTTCATTATCACTTGAGTATTTGCATTTTTTCTAGGACTCCCTGAAATTACTACAACTTTCATAATTCTGACCATTTACAACTGTATTTAAGTTGCAATAATATTTTTTTAAAAAACGGGCTTGGAGGGCTTCGATCCCTCGACCTGTAACTTAGGAGGCTACTGCGCTATCCAAGTTTCGCGTCTTAAATGACTCTGCGCCACAAGCCCAGCAAAAAAAACATTTGTAATTATTTAAGCGTAATCAAGATTAGTTTTGATCATCTCTTGAATTTGATTCCATTCTATATTCTCAGTATCTTGCCATTTTTCAAAGTATACTACATCCTTCAGATCAAGTCTTGGAAGCCATCCTGCAGTTTCAAGATCTGGTTTTTGTGCAAATTCATCCACATATCCCAAACATAGATATGCTATTGGAACAACATGTTCTGGTAATTCTAGAACTTCCTTAAGTGTATCATTTGAAAGAATACTAACCCATCCAAGTCCAATTCCTTCGGTTCTTGCAGCAAGCCATAAGTTTTGAACTGCACAGCATACGCTGTATAATCCAGCTTCAGGAATACTTGTTCTGCCAATCACAAATGGACCAAATTTAGTTGGATCATATGTTACGCATAGATTAATAGGAGATTCTAAAATTCCCTCAAGTTTAAACGAAAGATATTTTGATCTTTTTGGCTCTTCAATTAATTTTGATGAATGATTTTTTTCTTGCTCAAATGAATCTTTTATTTTCTTTTTTGTAACCATTTCTTTAATTAAAATAAAATTCCATGGTTGAGAAAAGCCAACAGATGGTGCATGATGTGCAGCATTTAGAATTCTAGCTAAAACATCATCATCAATGGATCTTGATGTAAAATGTGATCTGACATCTCTTCTAGAATAAATTGCCTTATAGAGGCCTTTTTTTTCCTCTTCTGTAAAATCTTCTGTCAATCCTTAACCGTCTTCCTTCTTTTTATTCAATCCTTTCTTTTGTTAAACGTTAATAATGCCTGCACCTAATCTTTTACTTCAATGGGCCGGTAGTCTAGCCGGTTAGGATACTGCCCCGACATGGCAGTGATCGTGAGTTCGAATCTCACTCGGCCCACTCTTTAACTTAAGTTGAAGACTTGAACTCTTTTTCTATCAAACTCCAAGATGTTTCTGTAGTTATGATTCCTTCAGCACTAAAACTATTGATTCTACCATCCAAAACCGCTTGATATATTTCTGAATTAAGTTCAGATTTTATTAAAACGAAAGTATTTTTCAAAGGAATTTCTGAATCCGGATAAAACACAGCCCTACCAGGCATTGCAATATCTTCAGTGGAATATTGACCAGACCCCAATAATTGATCATCTGCATAAAGCTGGTATCCAATAATAGGAACTGTGAAAGTTTTTTCACTTGGATTTTTTACAAGAAAAACAATTTCTAATTTTGCAGAATTTTCAATTGAATTAACATCTTTTACTTCTACACTAAATAATTGAATTTCAACTTGTTCTAAATGTGAATTATCAAGACTTGCATACCAAATAATTATGCCCATCAATCCAAATAATCCTGCTATGGAAGCATATACTATCATTTTACTTTGTAATCCCAATTCAATGATATCAGATTATGAACAACTAAAAAACGTTGTCAAGATCCAAATACATAATATTTGATTTGAAATATGAAACAGTATGACTCCATTAGAACAAGCAATAATTATGTGGATTCATCTTCTTGCAGCTGCAATCTGGGTGGGTGGCTCTCTTTTTATTGGAATTGTTTTTTCACCACTCCTAAAAACAATGTATGGATCTATTGAAGAAAGATTACAAATTATGATTAAAGTTGGTAAGAGATTCAACAAAATTGCTGTTCCGTCATTAATTATTCTAATGGGAACTGGCTTATACAATTCACATGTACTGTTGAGTAAACCTGATCTGTTAATGGCAACAAGCTACGGTCATTTTCTTATAATAAAAATAATTTTAGTCATTGCATTAATTATTACATATATCATACATGTTAGAGTAATTAGAAAAGATGTAGAAGAAAAAATAATGTCAAAACAAATGTCAACTCAACAAATTCAAAAACTAAGAAAAAAAATTATCATTCTTGGTGAAATTACTGTAATCTTATCTGTAACAATTCTATTTTTTGCATCATTATTAGATGCTGGCGTATGAAATACCTTCAATTCTGATCTCAAAACCATCATTTAGTTTACCTACTCCATATTTACAACCAGTTAATTTTGAAGCCACAAACAAATTTGTCTCCAAATGTTTTGTAATATTTTTAACTCTAAAAATTGTCATTTCATTTGTAAGACATGCTGGTAAAACAAGCATATCTGCTAGTCGTTCATCAACGCCAAGATTATTTTTAATAAAACTTTCTAAATCTAAATTAAATTGCTCCGTTTTTTTATCAAAAATTGAATCAATCCCAATTATTGATTCATCATCGATACTACAAATCAACAAGGATGCTCCTGAATCAATAGCAATTTCTTCCTTAATTTGAGATTGAACATTAAATTTTTTTTCAATTAATTGTTTTTCAAAACTTTCTATATTTTTTTTAATTAATTCATTTGGTAAATTAGAAAATGAACAAAACAATTTTACATTTTTTGTTTTTCTTTGATTTAGTGTAATTGATTTTATTTTGGATGGTAAAACTTCTAAATTTATTTCTCCACCTCCTTTTGGATAATATCCACGTTTAATTACTTTCATTGAAAATTTAATTCCCATTCTAGAATACGCTTCTCTCAAAACATATCGAGTATAATCAATTGTAGGACTCCAAAGTGTATCTGTACCTCCTTTGATTGTTAAATTTATTTTTTTTTGACATATTGCAGCAATTGGAATCAATACTTGTAGTATGAGAGATATACTTCCTGCAGTTCCAACATCTTCAATTAAATTACAACTTTTTACATTTCCTGGAATGAATTTTAAACTTGTTGATCCTACTTTTGCTCCTTCTACATCAGCATCACAAATTTTTTGTAGAATTTTAATTGCTGTAAGATGCTGTGGTCTTAATCCTGCAACATTTCTATTTTTTCTTATATTTTCTATTATCACAGATCGTTTTGTAATACATGATAATGTAATTGCAGTACGAATTATTTGTCCTCCACCCTCACCAAATTCACCGTTAATTTTTAGAAATTCCATGTATTTTCTTATAATTCAGCACTTTATGATAGTTTTTTAAAAAGAAATTATCTCCTTATTTTGTATGGATGGATTACTGATAGGGAGATTTCAACCATTTCATTTAGGTCATTTAGATGCTTTGCGTTTTGCATTATCTAAAGTTGATAAATTATGGGTAGGATTAGGCAGTTCCAATAAATCTTTAGATAAAAACAATCCATTTTCTGCTGAAGAACGAAAAGAAATGATTCTATCTTCAATTGATGATATTATGAAACAAAGAATTCAAATTTATTTTATTCCAGATCTGGATAATCACATTAAATGGATTGAACTTATCAATACAATAGTTCCAAAATTTGATATTATTTTTACTAATGATGAATTAACTAGACATCTTTATTCAAAACGTAATGTTACAGTACTATCAATTCCATTTGTCAAAAGAGACATTCTCTCTGGAACAAATATTCGAAATATGATAATATCCGATCAAAAATGGGAGGATCTTGTTCCTGAAGGAACTAAACATTTTTTGAATACAATAAGTGGTAAACAACGATTGAAAAATCTCTAATTATAAATAAACCTCATTAGAAAGCTACGTTGGAGATATAAAATTGGAATATTTATCAATGCTTCCTGGTCCTACAAATGTACCTGATAGAGTTATGAGAGCAATGCTTGCTCCAATAATTAATCACAGAAGTGATGACTTTGTTGAACTATATACAGATGTAGTTGAAAAAACACAACAAGTTTTTCAAACTAAAAATGATATCGTTGCACTATCTGCATCAGGAACTGGAGCAGTAGAAGCAAGTGTAATTAATATTGTAAAAAAAGGCGATAAAATCATAATTCCTGTAAATGGGGAATTTAGTGGTAGACTTGCTGAACTAATTGAAGCTCAAGGAGCTCATGTAATTAAACTTCAAACTCCTCCTGGAGAAAATGCAACTTTTGATAAAATAAAAGAAGCTTTTGATAATAACAAAGATGTCAAAGCATTCTATGTCGTTCATAATGAAACATCTACAGGAACCATGGTAAACTATCTAGATAGAATATCTGATTTAACATCACGTAATGATGCAATGTATGTTGTAGATTCTGTTTCTATCCTTGGAGGTGTTAATCTCCCAGTTGATAAATGGAATATTGATGTATGTATGACTGGTGCACAAAAAGCAATCGCTGCACCTCCTGGAATTTCTCCAATATCTATTAGTCCTAAAGCCAAAAAATACATGATTGCTAATCCCCCACCTACAATGTATTTCAATTTAGCAAGATATTTCAAATATTATGAAGAATCAAAACATACTCCATTTACTCCAGCACTGCCTTTACTTTATGCATATAGAGAAGCATTATCAATTATGCTAGAAGAAGGACTTGAACATGTATTCAAACGACATAAGATATGTTCTGATGCACTATATTCTGGTTTAAGTGCAATAGGCCTAACACCATTTGCAAAAAAAGAAGATCGTTCAATATCTATTATTGCATTAAATTATTTAGATGGTCTAGAAGACAAAATTTTCAGAGATACATTAGCTGAAAAATTCAGAGTATTAGTAGCTGGAGGATTTGGAAATCTCAAAGGTAAAGTCTTCAGAGTAGGATGTATGGGAGAAGTTAACAAATATCATGTTATGAGAACAATATCTGCAATTTCATCAACATTAGCAATGATGGGTTATGATGCAGATGCCCAAGCAGGTCTCAAAACAGCTGAAGAAAAACTAAAAGCTCTATAATCCATGTTAACTTAATATAAGGAAATTCGAGACCGATCACATTGACTTTCAATAAAGGTTCATTGATACTAATTGATTATACTGCTAAGGTTAAAGATAATGCAGAGGTTTTTGATACTACTATAGAAGAAGATGCAAAAAAACATTCTATTCATGAATCAAATGTAAAATATCAACCAAAACTTGTTTCAATTGGCGAAGTATCATATCCTGTTCTCAAAGGATTAGATGAAGCATTAGCTAAAACTTCAGTTGGTGATAAACTTACAATTGAAGTCACACCTGACAAGGGATTTGGTGAACGTGACTCTGGTAAAGTTAGAATGATTCCAATTAGAAAACTTGGTGAAGATGCAGAAAAAGTTTCTGTAGGTGATACAATTGAAGTTGATAATAAAAGAGGAATTATAAGATATATTGGCTCAGGAAGAGTCCAAATCGATTATAATCATAGATACGCAGGGAAAACAATTCTTTATGATGTTAATGTAGTAAAATCACTTGAAACTCCAAATGATAAAGTCGATGGTATTCTAAAAAACAGACTACCTTTAGAAGATTCAAAGATTGCATTTGAATTAAAAGATAAAGAAGTAAACATCACAATTCCTGAAGAAATATTGCGAGCAGACGGTCTTCAAATTATGAAACACTTCATACAATTAGATATTTTCAAATTTGTTCCATCATTAGAGAAAGTTAACTTTATTGAAACACATCTGAACAAACAAACTCAGACAAAGAAAGCTGAAACTAAAGAAAAAACACCAGAACCAAAAACAGCTTAAATCAAATTACATTAGTAACTTTTGCAAGATTCAATGCCTTTTTCTCTGTCATCTCAATTTCTTTTAAAATAGTATATCTTTCAGGCCTCAATTCTTGTGCAATCATTAATGCAGTTACAACTTCTTCAGATTTTAATCCAATTTGTTTTGCTGATGTTGGTGCACCGACATCTTTTAACGTTTTTACAATTTTTTTCCAATCCTGTCCTTGTAACTTTGCCATCATTATAGAACCAATCCCACATTTTTCTCCATGAAGACCTTTTCCTGGTGCAATTTTATCTAAAGCATGTGAAAAAAGATGTTCTGCTCCTGAACAGGGTCTACTGCTACCTGCAATACAAGATGCAACACCTGCACTAATCAATGCTTCAACAATTATTCTTACATCTAATCCGTTTTTAGCATAATAGCTTGAGTTTTCCATAACTATCTTTGCACTCATTAATGCTAAATCTGCTGAATATCTTCCGTAATATTCACCTGTTTTTTCATGTCCTAATCGCCAATCTTTTACTGCTATAATATTTGCAATAAGATCACCACAACCGCTTGCTAACAGTTTAGGAGGCGCTTTACGAATTATGTCAATGTCTACGAATACTCCTAATGGTGCTGATGCAACAATAGAATGAGGTTTATCCCCAACAATAGAAACAAATGGACTTGCCATTCCGTCATGTGAAGCAGCAGTTGGTACACTTACAAACGGCTTATCAAGATTATATGCGATCATTTTAGCAGTATCTACAGAACGACCTCCTCCAATACCTACAATCAAGTCGCTTTGATCTTTTTTTACGTCTTTTTGGATTGTATTAATGGCTGGAATTGTATTGTTTCCAGACATATGCCAAACAAATTTTATTTTATTGGATTTTAACGAACTTTCAATTTTTTTCTGAATAATTTTTGTTACATTTGTTCCACTGATTAACGAAATTCTTTTTGATTTATTGAGAGAATTAACAAACCTTCCAAAATCACCTATGTTTTTCTCCCCAATCTCAATGAGCCTGGGTAGTTCCATCGTATGCGACTGCATACGATCATGACTTTTTGTCATTATTTATCATTTCAATGGAACAAAAAGTTATTTAAAAGGGTGTCATGCATTTCATAATATCTCTAATAGGTGTATTTTGTCAAATAATGTTGAAGAAAAAATTCTGCACGGGACTACCACTGTAGGTATCAAGGCTAAAGACGGTGTTGTCTTATGCGCTGATATGAGAGCCAGTGCTGGATATTTTATTGCAAATAACAATACTATGAAAATTCAAAAAATTGATGCACACGCAGGCTTGACTTTAGCTGGTGGTGTAGCCGATGCTCAAAACATTGTCGATATACTCCGCTATCATTCAAATCTTCATAGAGTAGAAAAACAGGGACCAATTTCAATTCATTCTCTTGCTAGACTTTGTTCTCTCATATTTCATCAGAATCGTGGTTATCCATTCATGGCAGATATTCTAGTTGGTGGTTATGATGCAAATGGTCCTGCATTATTTAATATTGACATGTTTGGTTCAGTTGAACAAAAATCTTATGTAACAACAGGTAGTGGCTCTCCTGTAGCATATGGTTTGTTAGAAGAAGAATATAGATCTGATCTAACAGTAGAAGAAGCAAAAAAAATTGCTCTAAGAGCAGTAAAAGCCGCAATAGTTAGAAACATTGGTACTGGCGATGGAATTAACATCGCAGTTATGGATAAAGACGGATTCCGTCTTTTGACTGAAGAACAAAAGAAAGCAGTCATCGAACTTTAGTGATTTAATGCAAAGAAAACAGCAACAAAAAGAATTACCTCCTAGCCAAAACATGATGGCGATCATACTGCAAAGTATACCCAAAGAAGCTAAAGTAACAAAAATTGAATATGAAGGACCACGAATTGCATTGTATACAAATTCACCACGTTATTTGATGGAAAACAATGAAACAATTTCAAATCTTGTAAATATAATTAAAAAAAGAATTGTTGTACGAACTGATGAATCTATTAGAAAATCAGAAGAAGACGCAAGAAAAATTTTAGCTGAATGTATTCCAAAAGAAGCAAATTTTCAAGGTGCATTCTTTGATACTGCTACAGGTGAAGTTTCAATTGAAGCTAAAAGACCCTGGTTGCTACAAAGAGATGCAAAAGAATTCAATCATGCTGAAATAACTGAAAAAATAGGTTGGAAACTCCGTATAAGAAAAGCAACTACAATACCCTCTCGTACTATTCAAACAATAAATGCAAATCTTAAACTCACAGCTGTTGAACGAAGCAAGCAATTCAAACAAATTGGAGATGAGATATTCAGACCTCGATTAGCACAAAAATCTGAGGTATCTCTCATAACACTTGGTGGTTTTAGTCAAGTAGGAAGATCTTGTATGCTCTTATCTACTCCTGAAAGTAAAATCCTAGTTGATTGTGGCATAAATCCTGGTGCTAAACACCCAATGGATTCTTTTCCCAGATTAGATTTTCTAGATATTACTTTAGACGAACTTGATGCAATAGTGATTGGACATGCACATTTAGATCACACTGGATTCTTGCCTGCATTGTGTAAATTTGGTTATAAAGGACCAATTTATTGCACTGAGCCAACACTACCGATGATGAATCTTATTCAATTAGATGCAATCAAAGTTGCTGCTGCACAAGGTAGAACACCAATTTACTCCGAAAGAGATGTTAAACAAATCATGAAACAAGCTATTACTTTACCATATGGTACTGTCACAGATATTTCTCCTGATATTAAATTGGTACTTGCAAATGCAGGTCATATTTTAGGTTCAGCTTTATGTCACTTTCATATTGGTAATGGTGATCATAATTTTGTTTATTCTGGTGATATTAAATTTGGAAAAAGTATTTTATTTGAAGCAGCTAGTTGGAATTTCCCTAGAGTTGAAACTCTGTTAATTGAAAGTACATACGGTGCAAAAGAAGACATTCAACCAACCAGACAAGAAGTAGAATCTGCTTTCATTAATGCAGTAAATAACACTCTTGCTGATGGAGGAAAAGTTCTCATTCCTATTCCTGCAGTAGGCCGTGCACAAGAAATCATGATGGTAATTGATCACTATATGAAATCAGGTGAAATGGTCGAAGCTCCTGTTTTTACAGAAGGAATGATTTCAGAAGCTTCTGCAATTCATGAGGCATATCCTGAATATCTTGCTAGAGAATTAAAACAGAAAATCTTAGAAACTGATGACAATCCATTTGATTCAGAATACTTTACAAACATTGAGCATGCTGATACACGAGAAGAACCTATGCGAGATAACTCACCATGTATTATTTTAGCAACATCTGGAATGTTAGAAGGTGGACCTGTTTTAGAATATTTCAAAAATATTGCTCCTGATAAAAAGAACAAAGTCTTGTTTGTTTCATATCAGGTCAATGGAACTATGGGTAGAAGAGTATTGGATGGTTCAAAACAAGTCACTATGTTAGGTAAAGAAGGAAAAGTAGAAGTTGTTACAATTAATTGTAGTGTTGAAAAACTGGATGGATTTAGCGGACACAGCGATTACAATCAGCTAATGTCATTTGTTCAAAGACTAAGACCAAAACTTCGTAGAGTACTAGTAAATCACGGAGAACGACGAAAATCAGAAAATTTGGCAATGAATATCAGACGAATGTTTAGAGTTCCTGCACACTATCCTCAAGTTCAAGAAGCGATCAAATTATTTTAGATCGTATTCTGGTTTCCAGATTTTAATATTTGATGGTGCAACAATAATTCTTTCTTCACCTAGTCTTGCAATATCTGCACCTTCAGTTTTTGCAATAGAATACAACTCCTCAACTACTTTTCTAAGCTGTTCGACATTTTTTTGAGCCAACGGTGTAACTCTAAGAATTAAAATCATTTCTTTTTTGATGTCTTCTTTAATGGAATGTACATCACTGATGTCTCGTATAGTAATGGCTTTCAAATAGGTGGGATTTTCCTGTTTTTGCATCCTTGAAGAAAATGCGATCTACTCCTTCAAAAACTCTTCCTTAGTTTTAACTAATTCCAAAAAAAATTCATGCCTAAATTCTAAATTTAATGTATGATTCTTCTTCAGCATGCTCTACTGTGATTTCGTTTGTTATGTTGTTTTTGGAAATAGTAATTGCTGATTGTATTCCCTTTGGTGCGTCTGAATATCTTAAAGTAATAGAAGATGCAAATTTTACATGCATATCTGCATTCTTTCCACGTAAAATTGAAACGGGTCCCATGTGATCACGAGCCTGTAATAAAATATCATCAGGTAATGCAATTGCTTTTATCATTTCATTTTCATCTTTATTTCTACCAACAACAAATTTAGTTTGTTCATCAAATCTGAAATGCCTTCCTACTTTTAGTAAATCAATATCGTTTATTGTAGGAGTTTCAGTGTGTGAAAACAAATCTTTTGCACGTAAACCAAATGTTGGATCAGTTAAAAGACATCCACCACCAGCATTAGGTGGATTTTCAATTCCATATTTTTTTGCCATTTCTAATTGTGCTCTTCTAGTTCTCCCTTTAATCATCCCAAGATTTTCTCTTTTGATCAATCCATTTTTTTCAGGATCTGTTTCTGGAAGTAGTCCTGCAGATAATGGTCTAACAATTTTTCCTATCAGACCTGAATCTTTTTCAATTGTTCTTAATGAAGGAGCATGTTGACTCATTGGTCTTTGTCCTAACACTTCTCCTGAAATTATAAACTCAGCACCGATCTCTTCCATGTGTTTTTTTGCAGCATCAAACATCATAGTCCTACAATCAACACATGGATTAAATCCTGCACCAATACCATGTTTTGGATGTTTTAACATCTCAATGTATTCATCACCAAGATAAACAGTTTTTAAATTGACATTAAGATCATCAGCTCTTTCTCTAATCTCAAAACCACACCCTCTTCCACAATCAAAATCACAAAAAGGTGTTTTAATTGCAACAGCTGAAACTTCAAACCCCTGTTCCTGCATCATTCTAACCGCAAGCTGGCTATCTAACCCACCAGATAATAGAGCAACGACTTTCTTTTTTTCATCTGCCATAATAAAAAAATCAAAATTGCTGTATACAAACTTTACATCATACATAAATTGAGAATTGCTGTGATACTCTTTGTGAAGGAACGAAGAAAAAATCTTCTCAAATTCGCTCAAAAGATCGACTGTGATACACTAATTGCATTTGAGCCTGAAAATTTATTCTATATGACTGGATTTTGGGGGGAGGCTATTGGTATGTTAGAAAAAGGAGGAAAAACCACCATTATTGCTCCTGAACTTGAAGTAGGACGTGTTAAAGAAGAATCTAAAGACTGTGATGTAATTACTGCAGAACGAGGTATGGGATTAATCTCTTCATTAACCAATAAAATCAAAAAAAAATCTGTTTGTACTGATTGCCAAAATTACTCAGTAATGACATCTCTCAAAAAAGCTGTCCCTAAGATAATATCGTCTACCGAACCATTTTATGATTCTCGTATTATAAAAGATGAATCAGAGATCAATATTTTGAAAAAAGCTTCAAAAATAATTGATGAAATGTATGAACTTTGTAATAAAAAAATGAAAGTAGGTCAAAAAGAATCTGAATTACAAACAATCTTGATGTCATATGCAATGGAACAAAAAATGTTTGATACTGGATACAAATCAACACTTAACCCTTTGATTATTGCTGGAGGATCCAATGGAGCATTACCACATGCACAAGTAACTGATAGAAAATTCAAAAAAGGAGATCTTGTTGTAGTTGATCTTACATTGAGATACAAGGGATATGTTTCAGATGCAACTAGAACATTTGCAATTGGAAAAATATCTCCTCAAGAAAAACAAGTCTATGAAATTGTAAAAGAATCACAAAAACTTGGATTAAAATCAGTTAAACAAAATGTAAATTGTAAAGATGTGGACTCTGCTTGTAGAAAATATATCGAAGAACAAAATTATGGGAAATATTTTATTCATTCAACAGGTCATGGTATTGGACTTGAAGTTCATGAGTTACCAACTATCTCATATCGAAGTGATACAAAATTAAAAGAGAACATGGCTATTACTGTAGAGCCTGGAATCTATATACCAAATAAATTTGGAGTAAGAATTGAAGATTCCTTAATTGTAAAAGACAAACCAATAATTTTGCATAAATTTACAAAAGATCTAATTACTATCTAATTCTAGTCGTAATAATTTACAATATCAATTATGTTTTTAGCATTTGAACTTTCAGCCTTGATTTCTTTTGTAATTTGATTTACATTCCAGATATATTCTATATTTCCTTTATAGGATTCAAACATCAAAACTACTTTATAATTTTCAGTAGAATCAATTTTAGTAATGGTTAGTTCCACTTTTGTCTTTTTGTTATCGTATATTTTTTCATCGGGATACTCTTTAGCAATTTGTTCTTTAATAGCATTCATAACAGTTAATCCTTTTTCATTTGGACCATTATATGACATTAAAATTTCTAAAATTTGTTTTTCGTCATTTGTTAAATTATCTGGAAAACTACTTTCTAAGTCACCTTTTGTTAATTCAGGAATTACAAATACCACAAAAATTGCTATTATACCTAGATAAATTGGAGCTCTTTTTTTTAGAAATGATTTAAAATCTGACTTTTTTGGTTTATCTTCTTTTTTTTTGTTATTTTTGCCCATTTCTACTTCCTACTGCAAATCTAGTATTTTGCAGTTAAAATTAAAACTTGCCAAGGAAATACTATCATCTCATTTCTTTTTGTATATGGAATAGTGTTTTCTTTAACTACCTGTTTTAATTCTCTTCTTTGAGATTTGTCTAATGCATCTAATTTTTCCTTAATTGGTTTAGCAATGTATTTTAAATAATTTTTCCAATATTCTTCAAAATTTCCAGGACTATAGTTAAATGTAAAATCTTTTATTGAGATTTTTGAAAATCCCGCATTTTTTATTTCATCGTATAATGATTTTTTTGTTCCAAATCTATCTAAATTAGGAGTACCAGGTGGTACATAGTCAGGAATAAATTTTGTAATGGCATCTAAAATACTACTAAAAAATGGAACTTTGTCTTTATGACCATGAACTGATATTCCTAGCGTTCCTGTTTTTTTGAGGCTATTTCTAATATTTTTTAATGCTTTTCGTGCATTTGGGAAAAAAAATAATGCATACTGACATGTTATAATGTCAAATTTATGATTAAAATTAAATTTTTCTGCATCAATATTTATAAAATCTAAATTGGATTTTTTTCCATTCCATTTTTTTGCAATATTAATTGCAGTAACTGAAGTATCTGCTCCAATAACACATCCTGAATTTCCAATTATATCAAGAATTTTTTTTGTAACTGCACCTGTCCCACATGCAAGATCTAAAATACTATCACCTCTCTTTACATTTACTAGCTCCACTAACTTTGATGTACTTTGAAATGGTCCTTGATTAACACCGGCCCATCTTTTATGATATCTTGGTGCTATTTCATTCCATATCTTGATGTTTCTTTGTTTATATTCTGTATGATCTAGTTTCATTATATTTTTGATATTTGATGATATATTTTATGTAATCTCTTTAGAATCTGATTTAATTGTTCTTCCTGTCTCGTGAAAATATCTATGTTCGATCTCTTTTAGCTTATCTAATGTTCTTTCGTTTTGTATTTTCTTTAATTTAATTTTATTATATTCTGCAAAAAGTTTTTTTATTTCTGATTTTTTCATTTTTTTATTTTATTCTCAATCTCTTTTATAATTAATTTAGCAATTTTTTCTTTTTTTATCCATCCAGATGAAATTACTTTGTTTGAATCTATTATCAACACCTCATTATTATCAGAATTTTTTTTATATCTTTTTGAACCAATGTCATTTGCGATGATCATATCTGCATTTGATTCATTCATTTTTTTCTTTGCAAGTGCAATTAATTCATTTTTTGAAATGTTTGCCTCAGCTTTGAAACCTACTAAGAATACATTTTTCTGATATTTTTTAATATAATTAATTATTTTTGGCGTCTTTTTGAGGCTAATTTTTATTTTATTTTTAGAACTTTTTATTTTATTTTTGCTAGGATTTTCTGGAATGTAGTCTGATATGGCAGCTGCCATTATTACAATATCGAATTTATGCTGCATCTCTTTTTTTACAACATTAAATATCTCATTGCTTGTAGAAATTTTAATTATTTTAACACCTTTTGGTGGTTTTTCACTTCCTGGACCATAAACTAATGTAACTTTAGCTCCTGATGAAATTAATTCTGAGGCTAATAACATGCCAGTCTTTCCTGAGCTTTGATTTGTAATTATTCTAACAGGATCAATGTATTCAATTGTAGGTCCGGCTGTAATCAAAACTTTTTTATTTTTTAAAATGGACGAAAATCCAAATTTTTTTAATACATAATCTAAAACATCTTCTGGTTCGGTAGCTTTTGCTTTACCTTCAGTTTGCTGAGGCGCTAGAAATTCAATTTTGTTTTTTAAAAATTCAACATTTTTTTTGACTGCTTCATTTTCATACATAGATGCATGCATAGCAAGACACATCAAAATTGGAATCTTTGAACCAAATCCTACTGTAAGCACAGTAGATACCGGCGTATCATCAATTCCATTAGCTAATTTTCCCAAAGTATTTGCAGTTGCTGGATAAACTATGATGAGATCTGATTGGTTATAGTCTGCTAATTTGATGTGTTCTAATTCACCTGTTAGCTTTGTTATTACTGCATTTCCTGTTGCCCACTTAAAATAATCTGGTTGTACTAATTTTGTAACTGCATCACTTGTAACACATCTGACATCTGCACCATGTCTCATAAGCAATCTTGCTAACTCAATTGCTTTGTATGCTGCTACACTTCCAGCTACACAAAGAACAATTTTTTTCCCAGATAGTTCAACTCCATATGAGCTTACAATGTCTAATGATGGATGATTCTTTTCCTTAATGATCTTCTTTTTAGCTGCCAATTTGCTCACGTAGTTTTTTAAATTCATCTTCATCCATTGAAAACCAGTTTTCTTGGGATGGAAATATGCCTGATTCTACTTCTGTTTTATAATTTTCAAGTGATTTTACAATATCTTCTGATAGATTCAGGTATCTTTTTGCAAATTTTGGTTTGATTTTTTCATACATTCCTAACAAGTCTTGTACAACTAGAACTTGTCCATTACAGCCAACTCCTGAACCAATTCCAATAGTTGGTATACTTACTGTCTCTGAAATTATTTGTGCAACCTCATGGCTAACCATTTCTAAAACAATACTAAATGCACCAGCTTCTTCAAGCTCTTTTGCATCTTCAATTAATTTTATTGCTGTGTCTTTTGTTTTCCCCTGCACTTTGTATCCTTCAGATAACATAGTTGTTTGTGGTTGTAATCCAATATGTCCCATTACTGGAATACCGATATCTGTAATTGCACTAATCGTTTCTGACATTGCAATTCCACCTTCTAGTTTTATTGCATCAGCTCCTGCTTGTATTAATCTGCCAGAATTTTTTATTGCATCTTCAATACTTACTTGATATGACATAAATGGTAAATCTGCAACCAACAAAGCATTTTTCCTTGCTCTACTGACTGCTTCTGTAAACATACACATTTGATCCATTGTTACTGGTATGGTATTTTCATAACCAAGCATTACCATACCTGCACTATCCCCAACAAGTAGAATATCTATTCCTGCTTTATCACACAGTGAAGCAAGTGTATAGTCATAACTTGTAACTACTGAAATTTTTTTACCATCTTTTTTCATTCGAATAATATCATATACTGATTTATGCAAAATGAGCTCTCCTTGTTAAATTATTTTTAATTTCAATTATGTTATCTGAAAGATTTTTTTTATTATTAAAATTCTTGACGATCTTTTCAAGTGTGTTTTTGTTATTTTTTGATAATTTTTTATAAGTTATAGATAACAAATCTATGGCACGAATCACATTATCCACTATTGTAATATTTGCAGTTTGTGAAGTTCTTGAAAGTGGATTAAGATCAAATGTTATGACAGTTTTACCAGCTTTTCTCAGTGCCATTGTTCTATCTCCATCTTCTAATGGAACAATTACAACATCGGCTACAAATATTCCATTTTTATCAACTATTCTTCTAGCAGAATCTAATCCTGATAATGTAGTTGAAAAGTTAGGATTTGTACCTAAAATTTCGTTTGCACCATTCTTTTTTAGAGTTTTTATGATACTCTTTTTTCGTTTTTCATTAGTATAAAACAAGTTTACTTCAATTTTTGCACCTGAGATTTTGGCAAGATTGATTACTTCTTTTGGGCATAATGCAGCAATATTTCCATTGATAGAAATGACTGGTAATTTTGCCAAAAGTATTTGTGCTGCAGCAGCCTTTATTGCTAGTTTTGCATTCTTATTTGTTTTTTCACCAAGTAAATAATCAAATGCTTCTCCTCTACCATGTGCTAATAGACCTTCCTTTGCTACTAATCCCTGTTCAAATCCGGAAACAAGTTTTTCTCTAATTAAAAGAGATTTAGCTCTAGGATGAGATTTTGGAATTAAAGACATCTATGTTCAATTAATTATTAAGCACTCTTGCTCCCTGATTATCCAATTGTGATTTTATAATTATTGCATCAGAATATTTTTTTAAGATTTGTAAAACCTTTTCTTCTTTTTCTTTTGGAATCATAGTAAATACAGTTTCACCAAATAATGCAACACCACATTTTATTCCATTTGAAGCTAATTCTTGAATTAAATTTTCCATTCTTAATGTCATTACTTGAATGTATTTTGCAAATTCTAATGACATATCTTCAAAATGTTCATAATTTTTTGATTCTAATAGTTTAGTTACCATTTTTCCCCCTAGACCGTTAATTTGTGATAAACGCTCTTTGATGAATTTATTTGTTGAAATTGGGGAAAAACAAATCATGATTATTGTAATTTCTCCTGGATTAATTTTTTCTACTTTACCTATTCCTGGTGCTCCTGGTTTAATTCTAATTTCGAAACCTCCGTGGTATGATGCTAAAACATCACCTAACCCTGTATTGCAATTTATCTCTGCATTATGAGCAATCTGACCAATCATAGTATGATCTAAATTTGTTTTAAGCACATGATCTAATGCATATGATAATGATAATGCAACAGCACTACTAGAACCTAAACCATATCCAACAGGAATGGTAATCTCATGTTTAATATCAAAAAACATATCTTCAAAATTTCCAAGCTTTAAAAATTCATTTAAAACATATTCTGAAACATCTGTCTTGTCTGATTCATAACCTATAGTTGTAATTTTAAAATTAGACTTTTGATTTATTTTTGGTAAAATATTGATATGTGTAGTAACTCCTTCTCTTATTGAAAATCCAGCACCCATGGAACCTATTTTTTCTGGAGTTTGATTGTCTTTTTCTAAGTACGCTTTGAAAAAACCTGTTACATGAGCAGGACAAAATGCAGTGGACTCCATTGATCATAGTTTAAATTTTACACAAAATATAAGAATATGGCTTAAATTAATTATACTAGTATAAATTGACTAAATTCATTCGACGCCTACAACGTATAGGTAGTAGCATACTAGTTTCATTGCCAAAAGAATGGATAGTTGCTAATAATCTAGATAAAGGCAGTCAAATTGAACTTGAGACTGGACAAGATACAATTTCTATTTCTGCAAATAAAGAAATGCGTCCAACCAAAGAACTTGTAATTTCATATCCATTACCTAAAGATGAAAATATTGTAGCCGATATTACTGGAGCGTATCTGTTAGGATATGATGTTATACTAATTAATTCTAAATCCACTATTCCTGGTGTAGATAGAGAACAAATTAGAAATTCTATGCGACGATTAGTTGGAATGGAAATTATTGAAGAAGACGCTTCGCATATTAATATGCAATTTCTTTTGGATGCAACAACACTTAATCCAGAAAAAATTCTAAAAAGAATGAGCTCCATTGCACTTGGAATGTATGAAGACGTATCAAATGGATTAATTTTGAATGATAAATCAAATTTACGTACATTATCAAATAGAGATGTAGAAGTAAATAGACAATATTTTCTTCTTGTACGTTTAATCCGAAGTACTCTTGTTGATAAAAGATTAGCTAATGTATTTAATTTAGAAAATATTGATATTTTAGATTATAGAGTAGCTGCAAATCTTTTAGAAAATGCAGGTGATACAATAGTTGAACTTGCTGATTTTGTATATAATTCATCTTTATCTGATCAACACTTAAAAAAAATTTTTGATGTAGTACAAAATTTTAATGATCTTGCAGAAAAGTCTATTGATGCATTTACAAAACCTGATCGACGTTTAGCTATTGAAGCTATTGCATTACACAAAAAATATCAAGAAAATCTTTCTAAACTTAGAAACACAATTGGAAATAAAAAAGAAATTCCAATTGATCTTCTTGATCTTGTTTATATGTTTGAACGAATTACTAAATCATGGGCAGATGTAGTAGATCTTGTAAAACCAATATACAATAAATAATTAATTTAATTTCTTTTTGAATGCATATGTTAAAACTGCACAAATTGTCTTTGAATCTTGAATTTTTCCATTTTTTATCATCGTAATTACTTTTTTAAAATCCATCTTTACTACAGATAATATTTCATCTTCATCCAGCTTCAAATCTGTAATTTTTTTCAATCCAGACGCTACAAAACAATGAATAGCCTCAGTATTGTATCCTATAGAAGGATAATACGTGATTAATGGAGTCATTTTTTTAGCACTGTATCCTGTTTCTTCTTCTAATTCTCTAAAAGCACATTTCTTTGGGTCTTCTTTTTTTTCTAATGTACCTGCTGGAATTTCAATTACATAACCGTGGGGATATCTATGTTGTTTTACAAGTATTAGTTTATTGTTTTCATCAAATGCTAAAATTGCCGCTGCCCCTCTATGTTCTATCATCTCACGTTTTACTTTTCTACCTTCGATTACTAAATCATAAATGCTAAGACCTAATATTTTACCTTCATAGATTTTCTTCTTCATGTATGATTCATAGTTTGATTAATATTTAATTTGTTTGATACGAAATATGTAGTGTTCGTGATTTTTTAGCAATACTAATTGCTTGTTCTAACCATTTCATTGGAAATGATATCTCTTTTGGTATGAACAAATCTGCAGATTTTACTCCATTCATGTTTCTAACTATTTTAGTTAATTCATCCATTTCAAAAATATTGCGACTATACATGAATAATACAATCTGATTTTTTGCAATAAATGGTATTTGCATAAATGATTCTGAAAGTTCATTATTCATTTTATCTAATGTTTCTTTAAGATTTCCATCAATCCATGCAAGTATGGCATGTGAAATAAAACCTTCAATTTTTCTTGGATTATAAATTAATGTAAATTGAATACCATTATTTTTTTGTAATTTGTCAATACACCTTGTAACAGTTTTCGTAGAAATTGACATCTCTTCTGCTATTTTTTCAATTTTTTGTCTTGGTTCTTTTATTAAATACTCTAAAATTTCTAGATCTGTTTTAGTTAGATTAGAACTATATCCTGGACTTTCTGCTTCAAAAATTGATAGTACCCTTACATCTTTCATTAGTTTATTTGCAAGTTCTATTTTTTGTTGTAAATTTTCTTTTATTACTATACTACATACTGTGATTCCACCTACACATGGTACAACAAAAAACGGCTCTCCAACTAATCTGATCTGTTCTAAAACATCTTTGATGTTTTGTCCTGATACTACAATATACAAAACACCTAGTCCTAAAATTGGCGGTTCAACTTTAATTGTAAACTTTTCAATAATTTTGGCTTCCTGCATTTTTTTAATTCGTGCTCTTATTGCTCCACCTGATATTCCTAACTCTTTTCCAATCTGTCTGTCTGATTCTCTACAATTGTTTAGTAATCTGCTTAGAATTTTGATATCTAAATTGTCCAATATGTCACCTTAATCCATTTCATATTGTTTACAATTAACTAATAAGATATAAAAATGTCTATACTGTTAGCACTATAGATAATATACATTAAATATCAGACTATTTTTAGTCTTCTTATGGAATATCGATTGCGATTAGCAAAAAGAATGTTGTTTAATAAAAAAGGAAGTCTAATCGGAGCTGTTTTAGCTGTTACTATTGGAATTTTGGTAATTCATGTAAATTTTGTAATTTTTCAGGGATTATTTGATGCAATTGTTAGAGACATCTCAAATTATAGAAACGGGGATGTCCTGATCACAGATGAAGAAGACTACATCGACAAGTCTGATCAAGCATTAGTTAGTTGGTTTGAAAGAATTCCGTATGTAGAAGCAGCTACTCCCCGGTTGTCATCTAGTGCATCTATTAACATGACAAAATTTGGTACATTGCATGAAAAAACAAGAATTCCTATTGTTGGTGTTGATCCATTTAGAGATATTCAAGCTTCTACAGTTCATGAAACTGTAACAGATGGACAATATGTTTTTGCTAAAAATTCAATTGTATTAGGTTCTAATGTTGCACGAGATCTTGGTGGTGTTGAAGTAGGTGATAGTTTAAAATTAAAAATTGTTGATAGATTTGGCCAAGATCAAATTAGAAGATTTGTGGTTACTGGTATAGCAAGCTCACCCGGTGGACAAGGCTTTGATTATAGTGTAGTTGTACACATTGATACTTTACGTGATTTGATGAACAGAAAAGGTGAATCAGGTTCAATAATGGTAAAACTAAATGATCCAACTAAAGCAGATGATGTTAAAAATTTCTTTTTAGCTGCATTTCCTAATGATGATTTTATTGCAGAAACAATAGAAGAATCAGCTGAAGAACAATTAGCTGGTTTTAGATCTGGTATTGCTATGATAAACATGATTGGTTATTTTGGAATGATGTCATCCGCATTTGCTATTGTTACAATTCAAATGATGTTAGTTAATGGAAAAACTAGAGAAATAGGAGTAATGAGATCAATAGGTGCTACCAGAAAAGATATTTTAGTTATTTTTATTTTTCAAGGAATGATAATTGGTGCAATAGGCGCTGGAGTTGGAACAGCAGCAGGCTTAGGATACACATTTTATGCAAAGGAGACTAAAATGTCATTCAACAATAGTCTCCCATTGGAAGTAAGTTACAATTGGGAAAAAATTATTCAAACTGCGGTATTGTCTTTTATGTTAGCAATAATTGCTTCATTATATCCGTCGTATAGGGCGACCAAACTATTACCAGTGGAGGCGATGAGAACTGTCTAAGGTACTTGAAATTAATAATTTAAGTAAAATTTATGGTGTCGGCGAAAACATGGTAAAAGCCTTAGATAATGTATCATTTTCAATTGAAAAAGGAGAATTTGTATTAATTGTAGGCAGCTCTGGTTCGGGAAAATCTACCTTACTTAACATGATAGGTCTTTTAGATCGTCCTACAAATGGTAAAGTCTTCATCGATGGAACAGACACATCAAATCTATCTGACAATCAAATCTCAACATTTAGAAATAAAAAATTAGGATTTATTTTCCAATTTTCAAATCTTTTAACTGATCTTACTGTTCTTGAAAATGTATTACTGCCAAGAGAAATTGCTGGAACTACAGAATCTGCTGAAAAAAATGCTAGAGAATTATTGAAAGCCGTTGGATTAGAGAATCAAATTAACAAAAGAGCAAATAAAATTTCAGGGGGACAAGCGCAAAGAGCAGCAATTGCTAGAGGTTTGATAAATAACCCTTCAATCGTTTTAGCTGATGAACCAACTGGTAATTTGGATTCTGTTACTTCGAAAATAATTGTTGATTTGATGAAATCAATGGCAAAAGAATTGAATCAAACATTCATCATTGTTACTCATGATCAACAACATTTTGGAGAAGCCGATCGAGTAATTACAATTAAAGATGGAAAAGCATCAGAGGGAAATCAACCATCTGAAATGGAGGTTTTAGCATGATAAATTACAAAATTTTATTTTCATTGATTATGTTACTGCTTATTCCATTAATTGTTGATGATTCATACGCTCAAATCAAATCTGGTGGTTTTGGCCAATCACCATTTGAAAGAGATTTTGGAGATGTAAAATTCCTAGAAGGATATTTTGGAACACTTGATAAGAAAATAGAAGTTGATCCTGGTGATGATAATGTCCCATTTACTGTAGTATTTGCAAATGTAGGAACACAAGATATTACTGGAATTAAAGGTCAACTATCCCTTCCAGTTGGATTTTCTTCAGCAGATGGTCATGGTTCCCTAATAACTGCCAATAGTGATTCCAATTCATTAGCAGGTAGTATTTTCCATATGACATTTAATGTAAATATTGATAAAAATATTCAAATTAAACAATATCCAGGTACTGTTAAAGTTGATTATTCTAGAATAAGAGAATCTGGAGTTAGAACTTCATTTTCTGAATTTACCTTTAAAGTTACAGGAGATAGTATAATCAATGTTAAAGCATTGGATCCATTCCTCACATCTTTGAAATTAAACAATGTTGTAATTGAAATTACAAATGATGGAACTGCACCGTTATCTAGTGTTGATATTGTAGCTACTAATACTCAAACAGAACTTGCATCTACTTCATCATCAACTACCAATGTTGAAAATGTAGTGATCTTAGAATCTAATTGGGATGTTGGCAACATAAATCCAAAATCATCTAGATATCTTACTGCTACAGTATACGTACCTGGAAATCTTCAACAAGATACACTACGAATTCCATTGTCTATTCAATTCTATAATGCACATGGTGATTTGCAAACTATTTCTAAAATTGTTGATTTCTACATTAGAGGATTGATTGAACTTAACATGTATGATGTTGGAGTAATTGAATTATCTAATACACAAATGGTTGTTGGAGAAATAATAAATGAAGGAAATGAAAATGCAGTATTTGGTTTTGTTACAATTGAGCCTAAGGGTGACTCAAATATTAAAACAAAAACTCAATTTATTGACGAAATAGAAATTGATTCGCCTGTGCCATTTAACATTCCATTAGAATTTGATGGTGAACCCAAATATGGCGAACATGATATCAAACTAACTGTAAGATACAAAGATAGTGTTAGAGATGAAATACTGTATACACATGATGCTACAATATTTGTAAAAGAACCAGAAAAAATTCAATCTGATAATAGTTTTATGATTATTATTCCATTAATGGCAGCCGCTGCAATAGGACTCTATGTTCTTCGTAGGCGTAAAAAATCAAAAATTCAGGCCAGTTAAAATTAAATTTTAAATTAGAAATAATTGAAAAAGAACTGTTTAAAATGAGATTATCCATTATTGTCATGATTGCAGTTTTAGCTATAGGAAGTATTGTGATCTCTTTTGGATATATTACAAATCAAAATTCTTCAGAAACTATTGAGCAATCCGATCCATACGAAAAACTACAAACTTACAAAGAAGAACTAGAAAAAATTAACCAATATAATCAAAAACTCCTTTTAGAATTAGAAGATAAACTGATTAATTCTGATAATTCTAGTTTAAATCAACTAAACCAAGAGATCTCCGTACTAAAACGAGTAATTAATGATAATAAATTGGAACTTGAGCAAGTTATAAAAAAACTCTCTACTATGAATTCATCGCCTTAAACTCGATCTATCTAATTCCCTATTCTGGGACATTTGCATTATTGTTATATGATTAAGTTGAGATGATATGAATCAGGCATGGCAAACAGCATATTTCTATTTCTAGTCGGTAGTATAGTTGGATTCATTACAACACCGTTTCTTTGAATCCATTTTTTATTTCTAAATTCATATACATAGAAAAAAACCAAAAATAATGCGAAATCATCAAAAATTGACTATTGTTGGTATGATCTTATTGGCTGCTACTTATTTAATTTCTAATCATGAAGAAAATCTTCCTGGAATTGGATTCAATTATGCTTACATTACTGGAGTTTCAATGTTGATTGTATTTATTCTGAGTTTCATATTATTTGGAAAAGATAGAATAAAAGAATCTAAATCTAAAAAATAAATTTTTCTAGGCATAAAAAATATGAAGATTTTTTAATTTTATTATGACTAAGATTATAAGCGAATAATGGTTCTTGCGTTTATGCCAATAGATGAAATTGAAATACCAAAGGAGTTACGAGAATTCATGATAGATGGAGCACACGAAACTATGCTTGGACAAAAAAATGGTGCAAATAAACAATATCGATATGGTAATTTGCACATAAGAGAATATGATGATAAATTTTTAGTTCATACTGATAAAATTGATCCTAGAAAAGATCCATTGGGTCATTTAGTATATGATGCTCCAGAAGTTCTAATTGGAATTGCATGTTCTATTTTGGGTGGCTCAAAAATTGCAAAATTATTTCTTAAAAATAATAAATCCAAAAATTCAACTTTAGCAGCTACTATCACATCTTCCATAATTGCTGGATACATTGGATATGTTGCAACAAAAAAAATTAAAAATTATTTAGAATAATTATGTCAAACATAAGAACCATTCAAGTACTTTACAAACTACTTCCTTCAATTTTGGCATTACGAAAAGATAGACGAAAATGGGTTAAAACAGAAGGTAAAGATACTGATTTAGAAAAATATCGTAAGAATGCACGTAAAGTTTTAAACACTTTCATTTCATTAGGACCTGTTTACATAAAATTAGGACAATGGCTTTCATCAAGGGCTGATATTTTACCACAACCATACTTGGAAGAACTTGCTAAGCTACAAGATAATGTTCCAGCAGCTCCATTTGATTTGGTAAAACCAATTATTGAAAATGACATCGGACCACTTGATGAAAAATTTGAAAGCGTAGATGAAAATCCTCTCTCTGGTGCATCATTAGGTCAAGTTTATCGAGGAAGAATATCCGGTCAAGAGATTGTAATTAAAGTAAAAAGACCTGGTATTGAAAAAGTTGTAGAAGAGGATCTTAAAGTCTTAAAAAAAATACTTCCAATGGCATTGAGATTTGTAGATCCCAACTTACGTTTTTCTGCAAGAGCAATGCTTTCACAATTTATTGAAACTATTCATGAAGAGATGGATTATACGATAGAATCAGCAAATCTCAAAAAAATCAAACAAGACATGAAGAAAAGCAACATAGCAATTCCCTCTGTATATGATGATTATTCTTCAAAAAATGTACTTACTATGGAATACCTTCCTGGTATCAAAATTACCAATATAGAAGCACTTGATGAGAAGGGAATTGATAGGCACAAACTAGTCATTGATGTTCATAAGGTCTTTTTCACCATGCTTTTACGTCATTCATTATTTCATGCAGATCCTCATCCGGGAAACATTTCAGTAACAGATGATGGAAAACTGATTCTTTATGATTATGGAATGGTTGGGAGATTAGACAATGATACTAGATTAAGACTGATTCGACTTTATCTTGCCCTAGTTGAGAAAGATCCACCTCGAACAGTTAACGCGATGGCAGACCTCGGAATGCTAACTCCTGATTTTAATCGTTCAGTTATAGAAAAAGGAATAGAATTGGCAGTTCGTGCAATGCACGGAAAAAAACCTGATGAAATGGAAGTACAAAGTTTGATGGAACTTGCAAACAAAACAATGAGTAAATTTCCATTTGTTCTTCCAAAAAATTTAGCATTATACATGAGAATGGCATCTATTATTGAAGGAATTTACAAAACACACAAAGTTGATTTTAAATTTGTCAAAGTACTAAGAGAAATTTTAGAAGAAGAACATTTAATCAAAGATGCATACATTGAAGAACTCAAATATTCATTTCAAAGATTTGCAAAATCAATTGATGCCACTATCTCAATTGCTCCGGAACTTAAGAAATTCATTGATGAAAATAGATCAATCCAACTAAATACAAAACCTAAATCCAATGTTTTACTTTCTGGAAGTATACTTTCATCTGCAATATTTGTTGGTTCTACGGTTTTGTATACTACAAATGAATCTCTAGGAATTACTGGAATAATTGGTTCTTTGATAATAATGAGTATTTTTACAATATTTAGAAAACGATAATTATTCTATGGGAATATCTTTACCGTGTTTTTTAACTAAAATTATTATTGTTAATACACCATTATCATATTT
>CAZQXU010000002.1:0-1180 GCA_964597385.1 uncultured Nitrosopumilaceae archaeon
TACTTCCAGCATTAATTACTATATGTGGAATGCTACATGATTCCAATGCTGTCTTTGTAAGTAAACCCGGAGTAGGTTTACCGTCAGGTGTCATTGGAATTTTATCTATAGTTTTACAATAACCATAGTAAAGATATTCTGCGTCTGCTGGAGGAGTAAATTTTATTGAATCTTTATCAGCACCAGCAAATGTTATGCCGGGGATTTCACAAGTCTCAGTATAAGATATTGCAAGTGAGAATAAAAAATTTCCAGATTTAACATCATCAACAAAATCTTGGGCTTTGGTTACATTACCAAAAAATTCAAAATCATCTAAATAGCTCATTGTCCCATCATGTCAAGAAACTCTTGTTCAGTTCGTTTTTGCATGACAAAATTAGTCAACTTTTCTTTTCCAATTGTAGATGTTAAAGAACCTCCATAATTATGCCCACAGTAAAGAATTAGATTGTCATTTAACGAATAAAGAACATCAAAAAGACTGTGATACAATTCTTTGGCACTTCCTCCAGGTAGATCTATTCGTCCACAATTTCCTACGAAAAGAGTATCACCAGAAAAAATTTTCCCATCTCCAATCAAACATATACTATCCTTTGAATGACCAGGAGTGTGTAAAACAGTCAACTTTGAATTCCCAAATTCAATTACATCACCATCTTTTACAGAGATATCATGTTTTAATTCTGATTTTTCATGTTGAATTATTTTTGCATTGGTTAATTTCATCATGCCCTCATTTCCTAGTGTATGATCAAAATGATGATGAGTATTTACGATATATTTTATTTTTAAATTATTACGTTCGATGATTTGTTCAATTTGTTCAAGATCCCAAGAAGGGTCAATCACTATAGCCTCATCAGTCTCTTCGTCCTCTACGACATAAGTAAAATTCTGCATGTTCCCAACTTGAATTTGATGTACTTTCATAATACTCCCTCTTCAGCCTCTGGAGGAATTCCTATCTTTTCTGCATATAATTCACCAGTCAAATCTTTTCTTTTTGGTATGCCCTGCTTCATTTTATGAAATGTCACTGTCATGTCAGATTTTACAAAGATATTTGCAGTTTTTCCTGTTTGTGGATCCAATCCAGATGGAACATCTACTGCAAACTTGAAGCAATTAGAATTGTTAATGTAATTAATTGCAGATACATATGGTTCTCTAATTT
>CAZQXU010000002.1:1280-17568 GCA_964597385.1 uncultured Nitrosopumilaceae archaeon
AAGCAATTAGAATTGTTAATGTAATTAATTGCAGATACATATGGTTCTCTAATTTTACCAGATATTCCAGTACCTAGAATTGCATCAATAATTACATCTGGAATAAAATCAAAGTGTAAATTATCACCGCTGAGTAATTTTACAGAAGGCATTTTTTTTAAAATAGACCAATTCCAAGAACTTTCTTCAGTTTTTATTTTATCAGGTGATCCTAATAGATGTACGATCACTGTAGCTCCATATCCAGAAAGATGTCTTGCCATAACTAGACCATCTCCACCGTTATTACCCATACCCACAAAAATCAAAATATTTTTTGATTCAACATCTCCAAATTTTTCAACTAATCGTCGTACAGCTGCAGCTCCTGCATTTTCCATCATAAATTTTTTTAAAAAACCCATGGCATGACCATTATTTTCTATTTGATACATTTGATCGACAGTTATCTCCATAATATGGAAAAGAAATATTCCAAAATAAGAGCTTTGGCAAATGATTTATTCTAGACTTTTGCCATACACCAACATGACATTAAAGAAAGTAAAGCCATCTTTAAATAAAATTGCAAAATCTTTAACAGAAAGTCAGGATGCCAGAGAATTTTTATTAAAAAATACAAGAGAAGTAATAATTATTTCTAGTAAATCAATCATATCGTCTCATAAGGGAGATATTAAAACAGCAAAAAACTATCTTAAACAAGCAGATGTTTTGTTAAAAAAATATAAGAAAAAAACTACACCTGATCTTCGAAAATATATGATTACACCTGAACAAGAATTTGTTGAGGCTGCATCATTGATTGCCATTATTGAAAAAAATGAAATCCCTTCTGAAAACGAATTAGGAGTAATGCCAGAATCATATGTTTTAGGATTAATGGATTGTATAGGAGAATTAAAAAGAATGATTTTTGATAAAATTAGAATTGGAGATATTGATGAGGCAACAAGAATTTTTGAAGTGATGGAAAATTTGTATTTGAATTTGTATCCATTTTCAATGTATGATAAAGTAGTAAAAGAAGCTAGAAGAAAAATAGACGTAGATCGTATTTTAATTGATGATGTAAGAGGTGCGATTACTGAAGAAAAAAGACGTTCAGATCTGATTACAGCATTAAACAAACTTCAAAAATAGAATCAACATTAAATCAAATAATATGCGGGTGATGGGATTTGAACCCACGAACTCCTAAGAGACTAACCCCTCAAGCTAGCGCCTTTGGCCAGGCTGGGCGACACCCGCAATAAAAAATCCTTGTATGGTTTTTATAATCCTTGATTACTTTTTTGTACGTATGTTAATTCCTGTTAGATGTTTTACTTGTGGAAATTTAATTGCTGATAAATATGAAGATTATCAAAATAAAGTAAGATCTGGAGAAGATCCAGCTAAAGGACTTGATTCTTTGGGAATTAACAGATATTGTTGTAGAAGAATGCTTTTAACTACAGTGGAAACTATTCAACAAGTTATTCCATTTTATGAAGCAATCCAAAGAAGACACCAAGAAGTCCAATCAGAATTAGAATAGTTTGTCAAAAATAACATCCATTAACGGACGTATTATTTACAATAGTCGTGGAAGTAAAACTATCGAAGTTGACATAATATCAGAAAATAAATTTTTAGGTCGAGTTTGTGCACCTTCAGGAGCAAGTGTTGGAAAATATGAAGCAGTAAGTTTCCCAAATGAAAAACCAGAAGAAAGTCTTAGAATGTTAAACGAAAATGCTCAAAAATTTATTGGCTTAGAATCATCAGATTTGAAGACCATACATAACACACTAAGAAGCATAGATCAATCTTCAAATTATGCAAAAATTGGAGGCGCGCTTGCATTTGCAGTAAGTATTGCTTCAATGGAATCAGCATCAAAAGCAAATGACGCTTCTTTGTTTCAAACATTATCATCAGAGTCATCTTTCAAATTTCCGTTTCCTTTAGGAAATATTTTAGGAGGAGGAGCCCATGCAGGGCCAGGAACTCCAGACATTCAAGAAATATTGATTTGTGCCATAGGAACAAAAACAATTAGAGATGCAATTGAAACTAATTTGGCAGTTCATAAGGAATTACGTCGTATTTTGGAAAAAGAGGATCCAAGTTTTACAAATGGACGAGGAGATGAAGGTGGATGGGCTCCAAAATTAAAAAATGAAAAAGCTTTAGAACTTTCAGCAAAAGCTTGTGAGAATTTGGGATTTACATTAGGTAAAGAAGTGGCGTTAGGAGTAGACTTTGCATCATCTACCCAGTGGAGTGAAGAAAAAGAGAAATATGTTTATGAAAGAGCGGGATTTGTTAATTCTTCAAAAGAACAAATTGAATTTGCTGCAAATTTAATTAAAAAATACAAATTAATTTATGCAGAGGATGCAGTTCATGAAGAAGCTTTTGAAGATATGGCAGAATTAACTGCTAAATTTCCAAAAACATTAGTTACAGGAGATGATCTAACAGTTACAAATAAAGACATTCTAACAAAGGCAATCAACATGAAATCATGTAATGCAGCAATTCTAAAAGTCAATCAAGCAGGTAGTCTTTATGATGCATTTGAATTTGCCAAAGTAGCTAACCAAAATAACATAAAATTAATCACATCACATAGATCGGGAGAATCTACAGATTCACATATTGCCCATATAGGATTAGCGACAAAGTCAAAAATGCTCAAAGTTGGCATAGTAGGTGGAGAAAGGGTTGCAAAGCTAAACGAGCTTATACGCCTATCAGAGCATGATTTAATACGCGGTATGGCAGAGATTTAAAATCGCTATGAGTGAACAAGCAGAATCCACAGATATCAAAAAGAAGATTCTATCTACTGGAATCAGAGTAGGAACTCCAGTAAAGACGAAATTCATGACTCCGTTTATCACCAAAGCCAGTCCTGAAGGACTTTACATGTTAGATATCGATATAACATTAGAAAAAATCAAAACAGCAGCTAAATTCATCAATCGTTTAGGAACAGATAAGCTAATTGTATGCTCTGCTAGACAGTATGCTAACACTCCAATTGAGAAATTTTGTGAAATGCTAGGCTCTAAAAAATTGCTTGGTAGATTTATGCCTGGAACTCTTACAAATCCATCTCTACCATATTATATTGAACCAAAATTAGTTTTAATTTCTGATCCTCAAGTAGATGTACAAGCAATTACAGAAGCAACAAATGCGGGAATTCCAGTAATTGGAATTTCAAATACAGATAACATTACATCAAAACTAGATGTGATTATTCCTGCAAACAACAGAGGAAGAAAAGCTCTTGCCACAGTATATTGGCTATTGGTTCGTCAAATTCTCATCGAAAGAGGCGAATTAAAAGAAGATGAACCAATGAAATACGAAATTGATGATTTTGAAACAAAGATAACGGAAGAGGAAATAGAGTAATGCAAATTAGAACGCCGGCAGTAGCCGGAATGTTCTATCCAAATGAAAAAAAAGAATTAAAAAAAGTAATCAACGAATGTTTTCTACATAATTTTGGTCCAGGTAAAACTCCTCCATCCAATAGCAAAAAAAAAATTTTTGGAGTAATTTGCCCACATGCAGGATACATGTATTCAGGTCCAATAGCATGTAATTCATTTTATGAAATATCTTCAAATTTACCGAGTTTATTTATCATCATAGGACCAAACCATTGGGGAATAGGAAGTAATGTAGCAACAATGATAGATACTAAATGGGAAACACCTCTAGGAGAAGTAGAAGTAGATTCTGAAATTGCAGAAGAGATTTCAAAATTAACAGATGTAATTGAAATAGATAATTTTTCACACTCAAGAGAACACAGTCTAGAAGTACAAATTCCAATGTTACAAGAAATTGCATCAAATTTCAAAATAGTTCCCATTGCTTTAATAAATCAGAGTAAAGAAATTGCAATTAAAGTGGGTACTGCCGTGGCACAAATAGCTCAAAAAAATAAAGTCATGATCATAGGTTCTTCAGATTTTACACATTACGAGTCAAACGAGTTTGCACATAAACAAGATTCAGCATTAATTGAGCCTATTTTAGAATTAGACGTAGATAGATTTTATGATGTTTTACATAAAAAAGACATCAGTGCATGTGGATATGGTGCCATAGCATCAACAATGACAGCATGTAAAGAGATTGGTGCAACAAAAGGAGAGTTATTAAAATATGCCACAAGTGGAGATATTTCAGGAGATAAGAGTTCTGTTGTTGGATATGGGTCGATCATTTTCACTTGATTTCTAAAGCTTCTGCACCTGGAAAGGTAATTCTTTTCGGAGAACATTTTGTTGTATATGGAATAAAAGCAATTCTTTGTGCAATTGATAAAAGAGTTACAGTCACAGCTGAAAGAATTCCTGAAAACAAAATTATAATTAAATCAAGTATCGGAGAATTAGAAGTTTCACTCAATAAATCAATGAATGAATTAAGTTCGCCATTAAAACCATTTGTATATTTGGCAAATAAAATGATTAAAAAACATAATCAATCAGAAGGAATTAAGATATATGTAAAATCAGAAATTCCATCTGGAGTAGGATTAGGATCTTCATCTGCATGTTGCGTAGCAGGTGCAGCTGCAATTTCTAAATTATTTGAGGAAACTAGTAAAGAAAAAATTCTAGAGTTAGCTATAGAAGCAGAAAGAACAATTTTTCAAAACACATCAGGAGCTGATTGTACAGTTTGTACGTTTGGAGGATTAATGGAATACAATAAGGATAAAGGATTTTCTCAAATTGAATCTAAACCAAACTTTCATCTTATTATTGCAAATTCTAACATTGAACATTCAACAGATGCTGTTGTATCAAATGTTAAACAATTCAAAGAAAAAAATGAAGAAAAATTTTCAATCATGTGCCAAAAAGAATTAGAATTAGTAAACCGTGTTAACATCATGTTAAAAAACAATGATTTACAGGGATTAGGCAAATGCATGAAAGATAATCAAGAATTTTTAGAAACAATAGGTATCTCTAATGAAAAATTACGAAAAATGATAAAAATAGCAGAAAATTCGTCATTTGGGGCAAAAATTACTGGTGCAGGTGGAGGTGGATGTATTATTGCTTTATCTGATGAGTCAAATTTAGAAAAAATTATTTCAGAACTAAAAATGGAAGACTATGAATGTTTTTCTGTAAAAATTGATTTTAAAGGATTGGATACTTTTTAATGGACTAGATATTTGGTGACTGCATGATTCTCATAAAACTAGGAGGTTCTATTATCACAAATAAAGAAAAACCACTCAGTCCTAGAAAAAAAGCTGTAGAGAACATTATTAAAAATTTGAAGAAAATTAATGAGCCAATCATTATTGTTCATGGAGGAGGTTCATTTGGGCATTATTGGTCTGTAAAATATGACATGCATACTAAACCAAAAAAATATGACATACATGGAGTTGCAATAGTTAAAAATTCAATGATTGATCTTAACAAAATAATATTAAATGCGTTTGTAAAAAATAATTTAAATCCATATTCTCTTCCTCCAACGAATTTCATGTCAGGGAACATTCCAGAGGTAAAAAAAGTTAAAGAAATAATTGAAATTGCAAAATCAGGATTAATACCAATCACTTATGGAGATGTACTTTGGTATGGAAATAAGAAAACATACATTTTATCAGGAGATAAAATAATGACTCACTTAGCAAAAATTTTAAAACCAAGATTGGTAATTTTTGTTTTAAATGAAGATGGGTTATACTCAGATCTAAAAACTAAAAAATTAATTTATGAGTTAAAAGGAGAAAATCCTAAAATTTCTGAAAATAAAATGGATGTAACAGGTGGAATGATGAGAAAGGTAGATGAAGCATCCATCATTGCAAAGAGTGGAATGAATGTTTTTTTTGTAAACGGTAACAAACCAGAAAGAATAGTGAAAGCGGTTAAAAACAACAAATATGAAGGCACATTGTTTAGAGGTAAAAAAAATGTCCAATGAATATGTAATTTTGGTTGATGAAAATGATAATCCGATAGGTTTGGAGGAAAAGGTAAAATGCCATTTACCAAATGGAAAACTCCATAGAGCATTTACAGCCTTGTTATTTGATAAAAATGGAAGATTGGTCATAACAAGAAGAGCAAAGGAAAAAATGTTATGGCCAGAAGATTGGGATGGAACGGTAGCTAGTCATCCAAGAGAAGGGGAGACATATACATCATCGGCTGAACGAAGGATGCCTGAAGAAGTTGGTATTTTTTGCAAGATGGATTATTTAATGAAGTTTGAATATCATGTACCTTACAAAAATGTAGGGTCTGAGAACGAAATTTGTGGCACTTTAATTGGGATTGTTGATGAATCAACTAAATTTAAAATGGTAGAAGGAGAAATAGATAAGATAAAATGGATTTCAGCATATGAACTTCTTTCTGAAATTAAAAACAATCCAAAAATTTATTGTCCATGGATGTTAATTGCATTAATATTTCTAGATAAATCTGAAAAAAAAATGTTGGAAAAATATAAAGATATTTTATCATCTTGGATTAATTCAGATTTACAAACAGAATTGAAAAAAGCAATACAAATTCATCTTCCAGATGACAAATGGAGATTGGTAAAATGAAAAAAACAAACACAATTAAAAAAAATGCAAAAATTGTCAACAAATATCTAAATTCCAAGATAAAAGGAGATCCTAAAATGCTATATGATGCAGCATCACACCTCATTATTCATGGAGGAAAAAGACTCAGACCACATATGGTAATGAAGAGTTGCCAGATATTAGGAGGTAATACAACAATTGCAATGCCTGCTGCTAGTGCAGTAGAAATGATACATAACTTTACTTTAGTTCATGATGATATTATGGATAATGATGAAATGCGTCATGGAGTACCTACAGTACATAAAAAATTTGGAATGCCTATTGCAATATTAGCTGGAGACGTATTATTTTCTAAGGCATATCAAATTATTTCAAATGCAAAATTAACCAACGAGGCAATAGTTCAATTAGTTTCTAGGTTAGCGAAGGCATGTGTAGATGTATGCGAAGGTCAATTATTAGATGTAAAAATGGCTGAAGAAAAAAGGATTCCCACACAAAACGAGTACATTGAAATGATTGGTAAAAAAACTGCTGCATTATTTGATGTATCTTGTTCGATGGGTGCAATTTGTGCAACAGGCAACCAAAAAGATATTTCAAATTTATCAAATTTTGGTAAGAATTTAGGAATTGCTTTTCAAATTACAGATGATCTTATTGGGGTGATGGGAGATTCAAAAATTACAAAAAAACCTGTTGGTAATGATCTTAGAGAGGGTAAAAAATCGCTTCCAATTCTCATGGCAATAAAATCAGCAAAAGGTGAGGATAAAAAAGTGATTCTAAAAGCATTTGGAAATCCAAAAGCAAGTAAAAATGAGCTTGAAAAAGCTGTGGATGTTATTCGATCACTTGGAATAGAAGAAGAGGTAAGAAGGCAAGCTCTACACTATGCAGAAATGGCAAAAAAATCACTTTCAAAATATTCAGGTGCTGCCAAAACAGAGTTAATAGATCTTTTGGATTTTGTAGTAAAAAGAAGCGTATAGATTTAAAAAAATTTCAAAGGGTTTGCTCATATTAAAAATTCAAAATTTTTCATTTGGAAAATATTTTTGTAAAACAATATCCAGATATTCCTTGTCTGGTGGAAACAATGGCTTCTCATTTTTAAGATTATTTAAAATTCTTATCAGAATGTCAGTATCTCCATAGTTATTTTGAATCATTATAATTAATGATTTCATAACATTATTAGACATTATGTAATATGATTCATTCCTACAAAAAAATGATGATGTAAATTATGTAAAAATAAGTACCAAGTCATTCTTTTAATTTACTCTCAATGAATTCATCAGAACCATACCAACAAAATCGAAAATAATCAAGACACCATTCATGAAACATAGGATCATCACTATAAAACATTTCAGTAAGATCTGATTCACCATCATTTTTAGGAAATAAAACACATGCCTCTTTTTCATTTAGAACTATTACAGTCTGAACATTTTTTGCCATTTTTCTTTCTATCAATCCTTGTTCAATAAGATTGTTAAATCCTAATTTTTTCAATAAATCCTTTCTTCCTTTAGGAACTACTGTAGATTCAGAGAAGATATACTGAAACTTAATTCCTTTTTTAATTTGTTTAACTAGAGGTTCAATAAGGTCCAGAGGAGCTTCAGATAATATTTCATATATGTACTCTTTAGAATTTTTATAGATTGTCTTCCATTGTTCTAAAACTTTTGATATACCTTTAACATGTTGACTAACTGCAAGCTGTCCACATCGAATTTTAAATTTGTAAGGAATGTCAATAAATGTATGTTCTTCAAAATATTTTCTATTTTGAGAAAAGAATACTATTGTTGGAACTTGTGTACAAACCGTTTCTCCAAATGTAGTAGTACTGTATTTTCCGTTATTTTTTTTTTCAATAAGACCACTTTCTTCTAATCTAATAAAATTTCTATGAACTTCTTGCTTAGTTGATTCTAATTCCTTTGCAATTTCGGTAGGAGTAGAATCTTTACTTAATAATTTAAATAAAATATTAAGCCTTTGAGGGCTAGCAAGATCTAAAACATAGTTTGCGGTTTTATCAATGAGATCAGCCATCAATTAATCATCTTTATCGCTGGTTAAAAATAATTGCAGATATCTTGTGGTTATTCTGATAATTTTTCAGATTTTTCTATTTTAAATAGATCATTCTAATTTAGTTATCAAATGTTTGATCAAAATTTAATAATTATCATATATTACATTACATAAAAAATTTGGTGAGGAGGTTATGCTCCTGCAACCAAATAAGCGCCTATTCCAATACCCATCATGATTCCAAGACCCATGCAAATAAGATCGAATTTTATAACTTTTTTGAATGGGGCGTGAACCATTTTGTTCCAAGTATTGTTTTCTTGAACAAGTTTTGTTGTCATGATTACAGTATACATTAGCAGATTATAGAGTAGAGTAAATTGTAGATCATACAAGTAAGCTAGTTAGCTGACCAAGTATAATGTAGTTTAAAGAGATTAGAGAATTAATGAGAATTGATTCATGTAGAAAGTGTGGTGAAACACTAGAAGTAAATAAAAAATGCAATATTTGTAAGAAAGAAAATGAATTTTTTTGTCATAAATGCGGATTTATCACCGTTGAGCAAATTCATGCACAGTGTATGTTAATTGACTCTAGGTCTAAATTATTAGAAATTCCAATACAGAAAATGAAATAACAGTGATTTTTTAGAATAAAACCAAGAATTTTTTCGGTACGTGAAGAATATTGCAAATGTATCTAAAATCAGACAGAGTTAGTATAAAAAAGGCAATACAAACAGCAAGACATAGGTAGATACTTTGAATGAAGAGGTAAAAAAAGAGATCCAAAAAATAGCTTTACAAAATGCGTTTGAACATGAGGGAAAAACCCAAGATAAAATTGTATTAGCAAAGATCCTAGGAACAAAACCAGAATTTAGAACAAGAGTAAAAGAAATATCAGAAGAGATTAAAACTATTGTTTTAGAAATTAATCAATTATCATTTGAAGAGCAAAAAAAAGTAATTGAAGAAAATTTCCCAGATATTTTAATTCCAAAGGAGAAAATAGAAGAAAGAGAAGGACTTCCTCCACTAAAAAATGCAGAATATGGAAAAGTCGTTACTCGATTTCCACCAGAACCTAACGGATATCCACACATAGGACATGCCAAAGCAGCTATCATCAATGCAGAATATGCAAAAATGTATGGTGGAAAATTCATTTTAAGAATGGATGATACTAATCCAGAAGCTGAAAGAATGGAATATCATGCTGCTATCAAAGTTGGGTTAGACTGGTTAGGAATAAAATTTGATGTGATAAAAAATACTTCAGATGATATGGAAATATTTTATGAAAAAGGTATAGAGTTAATTAATTCAGGAAAAGCCTACGTTTGCACTTGTAAAAGAGAGGATATTAGTGAAAATAGACGTGAACGTATAGCTTGTAAATGTAGTAAAGGAGACATTAAACAAAGCAATAAAGGATGGGAGAAAATGTTTGGCAAATTTAAGCCTGGAGATGCAATTGTAAGATTTAGAGGAGATATGAAAGCAGATAATGCAGTAATGAGAGATCCTGTATTGTTTAGAATAATAGAAGAAAAACATTACACACTAGGAAACAAATATCGAGTTTGGCCAAGTTATGATTTTGCTGTTGCGATAGAGGATAGCATTGATGGTGTAACCCATGCATTTCGTTCAAAAGAATTTGAATTAAGAAAAGAGCTGATAGATGCTATTTTAGATGCACTAAATATGCGAAAACCATATCAGGATTTCTTTTCTAGGCTTGAATTCAAAGGAATGCCAATATCAAAAAGAATTCTCAAACCATTGATTGAAGAAGGTAAAGTATCGTGGTATGATGATCCAAGATTACCTACTTTAGAGTCACTTAGAAGAAGAGGGATTAAACCAGAAGCAATAAAAAAATTTATCTTATCATTGGGATTAACTAAAGCAAACACATTAGCACCATTTGATGCTCTTGAGTCATTTAATAGAAAATTTGTTGATGCGGATAGTATTAGATTATTTATGGTAAGCAAACCAAAAAAACTAACAATTAAAAAATTACCATTTTCATTTGTAGAAATTGCCAATCACCCAATAAAGAATATGGGTAAAAGAAAAATCAACATTGATGAGAATTTCTACATTTCAGGAGAAGATTTTGAAAATATGAAAGGTGCCCAAATCAGATTATTAGGATTAGGCAATATCCAAATATCAAAAAATAATGGAGAGTTATTAGGAGAATTTACGGAAGGTGAATCTAATTCAGACATACAAAAAATACAATGGATTCCACAGAAAAATGCCCATATGATCAAAATTCTTATTCCAAAACAATTGTTTATTGATGAAAAATTTAATGAAAACAGTTTAGAAGAATTAGAGGTTTATACAGAACCCCATTATTTAGAATTAAAAGATGGTGAAGAAATACAATTTGTTAGATTTGGATATTGTAGAAAAGATTCACAAAATCAGGCAATTTTTACACACAAGTAAGTGAAAAGATCATGAAAATAGCAAGATTACTTCATGAAAATAATGAAACATATGGTTTTGTAAAAGGAGATAAAGTTGCAACAAAGGATGAAATCACATATCAGACAGGGGTTCCAATTCCCCAAAGCATTAAGGATTTTCTTTTTGATGGATGGTTTGATGAGATTAAAGATAAAATAGATACTTTACCATATGAAGAAAACATATCAAATTTTAAATTATTAAGTCCAATTCCAAATCCAAATAAAATAATATGTTTGGCTTTTAATTACATAGATCATGCAAAAGAACAGAATTTATCGCCACCTGATGAACCTGCCATAGTCCTAAAACCCAGAACTGCTTTAAACGGAACAGATTCAGACATTATTTGTCCAGGCTTTGTTACGCAATTGGATTATGAAATTGAATTAGCTTTGATTATAGGTAAAAATTGTAAAAACATCAATGAAAAACAGGCGATAGAAGCAATATTTGGATATATGATACTAAATGATGTATCTGCACGCGATATTCAGTTTAAAGACAAGCAATTCACTAGAGGGAAAAGTTTTGATACATTTGCACCATCTGGACCTTGGATAACAACATCAGATGAAATCAAAGATCCACAGAACTTAAAATTGACAACCAAAATTAATGGGGAGATACGACAGAATTCATCTACAAGTAACATGTTCATAAAAATACCAGAAATAGTTTCTGGACTAAGTAAGGTTATGACTCTAGAAAAAGGAGACATCATTTCAACTGGAACTCCAGCAGGAGTAATGCTAAACAAACCGAATGCAGTATTTCTTAAAAATGGGGATAAAGTAGAGATGGAAATTGAAAATTTAGGTATTTTAAAAAATACAATTAGATTTGTAAATGAGAGTTAGGTCAAAGATTTTTTCATTAGATTAAATGTAATTTTGTGGTCTAATGTATTAATTTTAGATAATTTGGCTCTAGTTAAAATTTGTATTTTTCTATATTTGTTTTCCGCTCCATAGTTTTGTATGTATAAAATTAGGTCTAATGTATTCGATAGGGAACCGGAAATTAAAGTTACAATCAAAATTTTATCAAAATGCTCAGAATCAGTTAGAATTGCAATAGAAATTGGACCAGATTTATCTGAAAAAATTATTTTATTTTGTTTGTAAAAAGACAACATTGTTTTTTTATCTAAAGGCAACCATCTCCAAGATTTTACATAATGAGGAATTTTTGATTGATCAAAATTATTTCCAAATTGAATTTCATGACTATTATTAATCTGAGGAACAAGTGAATAAAAATTCCAGGTTTGAAATATACCATACCCAAGATTTTTTGCCATTGAAAGAGATTTGTGATTTTCAACATCTATCAACATAAAAGAAAATGGAATTTGTTTTTCTTTAGCAATTAATTCTATATGTTGAACTAATTTTTTGGCTAAACCTTGTCTACGAAAATCTGGATTAATTCTGATTCCTTCAATCCATACTTGATTTTTAGAGAAAAATGCATGAGTTATACCAATTGGATATTCTTTCGCTACAATGAATAAATTATCTTCAGACAACCAAGAATTCCAGACATCTTGAATATAATCACCCCATGAAAAAGTATTTTGACAAAAATTTAGGACTATAGATTTATCTGAATCAACTGCATTTCTTACCACAATTGTACACATATACGAAAAAATATTAAGAATGATTGATTAAAAACGATAATGGGTAAAATCATAGCCGGAAAAACTGCAGATATTCCTCCTGGAAAAATGATCAAAGTTTCAATTGACGGTAAAGAAATAATGGTAACAAATATTGACGGGACTTATTGCGCCATGGATGATGCGTGTACTCATTCTGGTTCAAGTCTCTCAGAAGGAAAATTAGATGGATGTAATGTAATTTGCGGATGGCATGGAGCCCAATTTGATTGTAAAACTGGTAAATTAGTTAAATTCCCAGCTAAAATTAGAGATGTAGCGTCATATAACGTATCAATAGAGTCAGATAACATATTTCTAGAGATGTGACTATATACCTCAAATTAACAATAAATGGTGTAAAAAATGGCTGATGAAAAACAAAACAAAGAATCAATGAAAGAAGCAATTGAAACATTAAATCAAATTGCTACAAGTCATTCAACACCAAAGACAATTAAAAAATCAATTACAGATTTGATAGCAGAATTAAATAATGAAGAATATTCATTGTCAGTAAGAGCAAACAATACAATAAGTTTGCTTGATGATGTTACACAAGATCCAAACATGCCCTCATATGTAAGGACACAGTTATGGCAAGCAGTTTCAAAACTTGAAAGCATAAGAGAATAATTCAAGTGTAGTTTTAATCATAATATTGAAAATAGAAGAATATCTCAAATCATTGCCAGAAAGTATAGTTAGTGGAGAAGAAGTTCAATTATCAGAGAAATCATTTAGAGATATTTTTAATTTTTTAAAATTAGAAAAAAATGATATTTTTTATCATCTTGGATGTGGAGATGGAACTGGAATCGCTATAGCAATGAAAGAATATCAAGTGAGAAAAGCTGTAGGTGTAGATAACAATCCAGATAAAATTAAACTAGCAAAAGATATTCTAAATAAAAATAAGATACAAGGTAAATTAATTTGTGATGACATACAAAATGTAGACATTTCTGACGCTACCGTAATTTTGTTTTGGTTTACAAACGAAGATATTATTAATAATATGATGAATAAATTTAAAGATCTAAAAGCAGGGACAAGAATAATTACAATATGGGGACCATTACCTGATTGTCTTCCTGAAAAGGTAAAATTTCCATATATAATTAATTTAGTTCCTTTTAAAAAAGCAAATAGTTTACAAGAGCAAGTATTAGCAGTTTTTGAAGTAAAATGCATAGATTTTGTAACAGCGTGGGAATTTGCTGAGAGGTATACAAAGGCTATTAGTGTTCCAGAAATTGAAAATGATAGATTCTTGACAATCATTCAAACTCTAGTAATTTGGATTAATGCAAAGAATTTAGGAGTGTCATGTGGAGAGAAAGTTCCAGAATCCATAAAAACATACATAGACATAATGAAAACTCATTTCAATATTGATTTTGAACATCTTTTAAAATAATTTGTGTAATCCTTTTATTTTATGTAAATCATATAGAATCATGATAGATAGAATTAACATTAATGTGTCTGCAATAGATTATGATAAAACAAGCAAAGCAATAACAAACCAGCTTTCACTTTTAGAAGAGATGGTTCACAGCCAAGATGATTTTGTTATAACAGATTCTGAATTTGCTTTTGGATGGCACTTTTTTGTTGTAAGTGTTAATAAAACATTAGTAGAAAAACTATCTGATCAGATGGGAGTTGATTTTGATAAATTCAAAGGTAAAGGTTTAGAAAAAAAATTTCTCTCTTGGCTTACAAGTAATTTAGAAGGGAAAATACCCAGATTTAAGCTGGCAATAAAAGAAGAAATGGAATCAAGCAAATACGGTATTTTTTAAAAATTAATTTACCAAAAAATAAAAATATCACAATTATAAAAACTGCAAAAATGGCAGAAGGTAAAGGTTGCAATACTTGCAATTCAGAACATGATGGAAATTTTTACAGATTTTGTAAATGTTCATGTCATGACAGAATTGCACGAGAAATTGTAGGTTAAAATCATGAAAAAATTTGTAGGCCCTCGAGGGGAATCGAACCCCTGTCCGGGGATCCACAGTCCCCTATACTAGCCACTGTACTACGAGGGCCACAAGAATAAAAAATTGTTTATCCCGTAATAATCTTTGATTTATCTCATTGAAATTTAGCCTGTAGATTTATTATTAACTAACAGAATTTATAGTCATGAGATTTTGGTGGATAGCTATGGGAATAACAATTGGGCTCACATGGATTGGCGTCAATTTCTTTCTTCCATGGAAATAACATAAAATTCTAGAAGAGTCAAATTCATATGAATTATAAAAATAGGCAAAATAAGCGATCGCTTTAAATTTGTTAAATCGAGCTACCATTCAACTTGAAAAAAGGATTTATCACTAACCGACTACATGTTGGGAAAAAGCCTCAAGCGGTATCTGTAGAAAGAAAAATTGAAACCGTTGAGGGGAAGAGATTTTTATGGATTGATTTACAAAATCCAGATAGAAGTGATATCGAAAAACTAGCTGAGACATATCGTTTGAATACATTAAACATTGAAGACTGTATGACTAAATCCGAACTTCCAAAACTTGATAGTTATCAGGATCATTTTTTTGTGATATTACATTTTCCATCTCTATTAAGACAACCAGGGATTTCAAGAAACAGTCAGTTATCAATATTCATCGGAAAAGATTTTCTAATAACTGTTCATCAGGGAGATTTAAAGCCATTAGTAGATTTAGTAAATATTTGTAAAAACGATTTAGACCCACATAGAAAAGAAAGGATATTAGGAAAATCGGTAGAATATCTCCTTCATGAAATAATAGACATTCTAGTGGATGAACTCTTGCACATATCAAGAAAAGTAATTGCAAATTTAGATGATCTTGAAGATGAAGTTTTTGATGAAAAAATATCAGTTGCAAGAAGTATAGCCTTACTTAGAAGAGAAATTAACGTAATGAGACGAATAGCAAATCCATTAAAGAAATTTGTATTGGAAATTACAAAAAATATTAAAAAATTTTCTGATGAAGATGATTTATCACTGTATTTTGATGATGTAATAGATCACATTGATAAAGTAATTGAAACGTTAGAAGAATCTAGAGAAACAATGGAAATTTACAAAGACACTGACTTCATGTTAAGTTCTGAAAAAACAAATAAAGTACTTGCAGCATTAACAATAATTTTCACATTTGCAATTCCTGGAACAGTAATTGGGACATTTTATGGAATGAACATAAATTTACCAGGAGGGTTAAATGATCAAGTGTCATTTTTAGGACCATATACAGTATTAATATTAATTATTTTGGCATCAACAATACCTGTTGCATTGATGTTTATTTATTTCAAAAAATTGGGTTGGATTGGTAAATAAAAACAATATAATATTCACGGTCTAATATTAAGAAATAGTTTTCAATTTTAGAAATTTACCAAATAAGAGAATTGTTTTTGAATAGCGTATATTAAATTAAAAAGGAAAATTGAGGTTCTACGATGAACCTTTGTTAGTACTCTTTCTTG
>CAZQXU010000002.1:17668-41083 GCA_964597385.1 uncultured Nitrosopumilaceae archaeon
AGGTTCTACGATGAACCTTTGTTAGTACTCTTTCTTGAACCTGTTCCTCTACCGGTGATTCTAGTCATACCCTCAGTTGAAGGTCTTGGTTTTGAATCTGGTAAATCTCCTAACCTTTTTGAACCAGTTCCTCTACCGGTGTGAACCATTCTATTTGCGGCTTGTTTTTTCTTTTCGTCTTGAATTTTTTTGTATTCGTCGCCTGCCCAGCTTTTTTTATCGTCATCAATTTCTCTGGTTCCAGTTCCCCTACCGGTCCTAATCTTGATTTTTCCCATAAGGTTAGTTAAGTTATCTTATATTTATTTAAGCTCATCATATCAAGTAATTGGACATATAATTTGAGATAATGTAAATTTTAAATTTTAATGTCAGAATTTCCATCTTTTAGTTTTTTCCAATCAGATAGAAAATTTTCTAGCCCAATGGTTGTTAATGGGTGTTGAAGCATTTTATCTAGAACTGTTGGAGGTAAAGTTACAACGTCTGCTCCAATCTTTGCGGCATCAATAACATGTATTGGATGACGAATACTTGCAACAAGAATCTGTGTTTTAAAATTATCCTTATAATTATCAAATATTTCCTTAATGTCTTTAATTAATTTCATTCCGTCTTGACCAATATCATCCAATCGGCCAATAAATGGACTAACATATTTTGCCCCTGATTTTGCAGCTAACAATGCCTGATTGGGAGAAAAAACTAAGGTAACGTTTACAGGAATTCCTTCGGATGAAAGAGATTTGCATGCCTTCAAACCATCAGAAGTCATTGGGACTTTAACAACAACATTTTTGCCATATTGACGTAAACGTTTTCCTTCTTCAATCATTTCAGAATATTCAGTACTTACAACTTCCAAGCTAACATCACCTTTGATAATTTTTGTAATTTCTTGCATTACGTCTTTTGGATTACCACCTTCTTTTGACATAAGAGAGGGATTTGTGGTAATTCCATCTAACAAACCCATGTCATTGAATTTTCGGATGGATTCTAAATTTGCAGTATCAAGAAAAATTTTCATAATTTTCTACTCCTTAATTCTTTTACTTGTTTTGCCATATTAAAAGATGTTATTCCGTGTTTTTCCAAAAGTAGTGGAATTTCATTATCTCGTGCAGATTCACCAAACATATCTTGAGCACCAATTCTTTTAATTGGAACAGGATATCTTTCAGAAACAGATTCTGTAACTGCAGAGCCCATACCTCCTAAAACATTGTGTTCTTCACTTGTAACTATACAACCAGTTTCCCTGGCTGCTTTTTCTAATATTTCACCATCAATTGGTTTTATAGAAAACATGTCCAACACTCTACAAGATATTCCTTCATGTTGTAAAGATTCAGCTGCTTCAAGTGCCATTCTTACAGTAATTCCACATGCAGCAATAGTACAATCAGAACCATCGCGAATTGTAATTCCTTTACCAATTTGGAAATCTTGAGATTCTGAATGAACTATGGGTGTGTTTGATCTTGCCATTCTCATGTAAAATGGACCATATTCATTTGCCATTAATCTAGTTAATTTTGAAACTGCAATTGTATCAGCAGGTATGAAAACTCTGAAGTTTGGAATCACTCGCATGATTGCAATATCCTCAATTTGTTGATGTGAACCGCCATCAGGTCCAACAGATAAACCACCATGAGAAACAACTAATTTTACATTAAGACCTTTTTTATCTCCAGGAGAAGGATAAGCTATTCCATTTCTTATTTGATCAACTGCACGACCAGGTAAAAATATTGCATAAGTACTAGCAAAGGATACTTTTCCAGAAGCTGCAAGTCCCGCAGATATTGAAACTAGATTAGCTTCAGCAATACCTACATTAAAGAATCTATTTGGAAATATCTTTCCAAAACCAGAAGTTTTGAGGGAATCAGTTGTGTCAGCACCTAAAACTACTATGTTTGAATTTTCTTTTCCTAGTTCAATTAGTATTTTTGAATACTCTGAACGCATGTCAGTCATAGTAGGGGGATTCAAAGATATCTTGCCTCTTCTGCTATTTGTTTAATCTGTTCTTGTTTTTCTCCAACAACATGTAGTCCAATCCATTTTTTAACGAGTTCAGTACCTCCTAATTCATTTGCTTTATCAAGTAATAATTTTCGTCTAGTTTTAAGAACTTGATTTCTAAAATCCCTGATAGCACCACGGACGTCTTGTTTTCCAATAATTGCACTACCACCCACAAAAACTCTAGCACCGTCTGCAAAACAAGAACCGATATTATCAAAAGTTACACCACCATCAGCCTCAATATAGCCAGAAAACTTGTGCTCATTTAGAATAGATTTCAATCTAGTCATTTTTTCATGTGTTTCTTCAATGTATTTTTGACCAGATTTTCCAGGAACAACAGACATCACAATTAGTTGATCAAGTGAGGGTATGAATTTGTAAGACCATTCAGGAAGTTCAGTATTTGGATTAATTGCAAGACCTACTCCAACTTTATTTTCTTTTAGATAATCATGTATTTCACCAAAACTTGTTTCGTCACAAACTTCAGCATGTACAGTAATTATATCACTTCCAGCTTCAACATAATCTTTAACATGTTTTACAGGTTCATTGATCATCAAATGAGTATCAAACGGGAGTACTGTTAATGATCGTAATTCTTTGATTTTTGTATGATCAAAAGTTTTGGTTGGAACAAATTGGCCATCCATAACATCAAGATGAATGAAATCAGCTCTACCAGATATACATCGTTTAACCTCATTTTCAAGATTATTCATATCACCAGCAATGATTGAAGGAGCTATCATAAACTGAGAATCAAGTTCTAAATCAATTATTGGGGTAACATCTGAATCAGGTGCTTTTCCATGCCATTGTGGATTATCTTCCATGTGTTCAACTCCTTTTCCTTTAATTGTTCTAGCAATAATTATGGATGGAATTCCTTTTGTAGAATTTGCTTTAGTAATAGCTGCGTCGATTTGTTCAATTCTATGTCCATCAATTTCAATTACATTCCAACCAAAAGATCTCCATTTATCACCTGTCCTCCATCGTGAAGCATCTTTCCACATTTCAGAGATGTCATCTCCTTCTAGTTTTTCATCTAATGGCATAATTTTTTCCGTGTATGAATCCTGTTGTATGAAGTTTCTATCCAAAAAAGCTGTAAGATTATCTACTTTGTATTTTGCAGCTGTCATTGCTGCTTCCCATATTTGACCCTCATCGGATTCACCGTCGCCTATTATAGTATAGACATGATGATTTTTACCGTCAATTTTACCAGCAAGCGCAACTCCAATAGAATAAGATAAACCAGTTCCCAAAGAACCACCACAAAATTCAACCCCAGGACATTTTAGATCAGGATGACCCTGTAGTTTACTTCCAAATTGTCTTAAAGTTTCAAGTTGAGATTCTGGAAAATAGCCTGCAACAGCCATATTGGAAAACAAGCCAGGTCCTGCATGGCCTTTAGATAAGATCAGTCGATCTCGATCTTCCCATTGAGGATTATTTGGATCATATTGCAAATGTTTGTAAAATAAACACCCCAAAATTTCAGCCATAGAGAAAGATCCTCCGGGATGACCAGATCCTGCTTTGTTTAATGCTTTAATTACTAATTTACGAGCACGAAGAACATTTTTTTTGATCAGATAATAATTTAGTCTCATTTCTCGATTGCGATAACTACAAATTTAATAAAAATCTACTTCTGCAAAATTTTAATCTGATGATTACCAATGGTAAATGTGAATATCAATGAAAAATTACCAATAATAGTTTATGATAATCAGTGTTATTTGTGTATAAAATTTGCAAAAATGATTGAATTTCTTTCAAGAGGTAGTTTCACAATGATCGGTCATTATTCAGATTTGGGTATAAAACTAAAAAAGATATTGGGGGAATCTGCAACAGAGATGTTTTGGTTAATAGACAAAAAAACAGCATATGGTGGAAGAGCAGCACTTTTACCATTGTTAAAAGCAATCATAACAACAAAACATGTTAAATCAAATAATACAAAAGTAGATGTGCAATGTGAACAAGACTGTAAAACAGTAAAAGCTGTTTTCGTTAGATCTGCAAGTTTATTTTCAAATAGCAAAAAAATAGATCTCTAGTAAATCTAAATAATACATCAAAACCAATATCTGCATAATGAAAATTCGATTAGAAAATTCAAGTAATTCTAAAAAGAAAACGGATATGCTATGTGGATATGTATTAGAAAATTCTGATAAAATATTAGGATTACAAAATATTAATTCAAAAATTATCTCATCAATAAAACAATCAATAAACGATATGGGTGGCATATTTGGTAAAATATCAGTAATTCCAACTAATGAAAAATCAACTAAAAGGATTCTGTTAGCAGGATTAGGTAAAAAAGAGAATTTTACAAATGATACAATCAGATTTGTTTCAGGGAAAATTGCTCAAAAAGCTAAAGAATTGAAACTAAAAGAATTTACCATAATAGCACCACCAGGTTCTCTAATCGAACCTGTTTCATCAGTAACTCAAATAGTAGAGGGATGTAAGATGTCTCTTTACAAATTTGAAAAATATAAATCAAAAAAAGAAAACTCCGATCCAAATCTTACAATATTAATTTCCAAATCAGAGAAGATCTCAAATTCAATAAAAACTGCGGAGATTATTTCAGATGGTGTTATTTACACAAAAAGTATTGCAAATTTACCACCCAATGAATGTACACCAACAACATTAGCAAATTTTGCAAGAACAATAGCAAAAAAGAACAATATGAAATGTAACATAATATCTAAAACAGAACTCAAAAAAAGAGGATTTGGTGGAATTTCTGCTGTAGGACAAGGCAGTAAAAATGAACCAAAATTAATTATTTTAGAACATTTTCGTGGCCCTAAAAACGAAAAACCAATTGTATTAGTTGGAAAAGCTGTAACATTTGACACTGGTGGAATTTCATTAAAACCAGGTGAAAAAATGGATGAAATGAAATTCGATAAGTGTGGAGGATGCACAGTTATTGGAATTATGAAAGTGGTTTCAGAATTAAAATTACCAATTAATTTAGTTGGAATTGTTCCGTCAGTTGAAAATATGCCAGGTGGTGAAGCCTATAGACCGGGAGACATCATAAAATTATACAACGGAAAAACAGCAGAGATTTTGAATACGGATGCAGAAGGTAGAATCATTTTAGCTGATGCGTTGTCATATGGGGAAAAACAGTATTCGCCAAAGGCAATTATTGATTTTGCAACATTAACAGGAGCCTGCATAATTGCATTAGGAACTAACATTGCAGGCATGGTTTCAAATAATCAAAAATTGACAGATATGATTATAGAATCTTCAAAAAGAACAACTGAGGAGATTTGGAATCTTCCATTAAATGATGATTATATGGATATGATAAAATCAGAAGTTGCAGATATGAAAAATGTTGGAATTGGAAGAGCGGCAGGTACGATTACCGCTGCAGCATTTTTAAGAAATGCTATTGAAAAAACCCCATGGGTCCATATCGATATTGCGGGCGTTGCATGGACACAGATAGCAACAAAGGAAAAACCTTACAATCCAAAAGGAGCTACAGGTTTTGGAGTAAGATTGATTTTGGATTATTTACAGAATTAATTCAAAAATAATTTAGTGGTTTAACTGCAAGTTTAAAACAAGTTTTGCAGAGTTTCTAAATGACCAGACATAACTATAAGATTTTAGAAAAATGTAAAATTAGTATCCACGACTATTCCTATCTGGTTTATCAGTGTTAGGATTTCGAAAACCATGTTTATCCATCATATGATTTAGAAAACGTATATCATCTAAAAATGATTGTCCACAAACAACACAGTCAGGCATTAAAATCATAATACAAATCATAAATTCCATATTAAAAGATTGATTGAAAGAATAGAAGATGCCAGCACTGTTGCTTCCCAAGAGCTCTCGCATCTTAGTAGCACAACAGCGACGTTAGGTTTGACTTCCAAGTTCGGAATGGGATTGGGTCGCACCCTAACGCTATGGCCGGCTTGAAAAATCTTTACAGAATCTCATCTATTAAGGTAACGCCTCTTAGTGGACAGTTCAAAAGAGGTATAAATCAAGGCAAAATAGAATTACGACATGACCCATAGAGTTGCAGTACTTGATAGAGACCTTTGTCAGCCAAAAAAATGCGGTTTAGAATGCATAAAATATTGTCCTGTTAACAAATCAGGGGCTGACTGTATCATTCTAAACGAAGAGGTAAAAAAAGCCCAAATAGATGAAGAGGTTTGTAATGGATGCGGCATTTGTGTAAAAGTGTGTCCATTTGATGCGATTACAATTGTTAATTTAGCATCAGAATTAGCAGCAGATAAAATTCATCAGTATGGTCCAAATTCATTTAGATTATACAAATTACCTACGCCAAGAAAAGGAGAAGTTGTAGGATTACTGGGCAGAAACGGAATGGGGAAAAGCACTGTAGTAAATATTCTATCTGGAAACTTAAAACCAAATTTGGGAAGATATGAAAATCCTCCAGAGTGGGACGAAATTTTAAAGTATTATAGCGGAACCGAATTGAAAGCACATTTTGAGAAAATTAAAAATAAACAAATTCGTGCGTCAATTAAACCACAACAAGTACATCATGTGGCACAAGCATTTGATGGGACTGGCAAAGATCTAATAGAAAAATATGATGAACGTGGAATATCTAGAGAATTAATCAAAGAATTAGGATTAGAGAATTCCATGGAACAGAATTTGAAAGAACTTAGCGGTGGAGAACTTCAAAGATTATCCATAGCCGCAGTTGCATCAAAAGATACAGAGTTTTATTTTTTCGATGAACCTTCATCATATAATGATGTATTTCAAAGAAAAAGTGTAGCAAGGGTAATTCACAGTTTAGCTAAAATTGGAAAAAGTGTGATGGTTGTAGAACATGATTTAACATTACTTGATTATCTAAGTGATTATATTGAATTGCTTTATGGTGAACCAGCAGCATATGGTATTGTTTCTAACGTATTATCAACTAAAATTGGAATCAATGTATTTCTTGATGGTTATCTACCAACTGAAAATGTGAGATTTAGAGACAAAAAATTTTCTTTTGATGTGTCTTCAACTTCAACAGATGAATTCCAGGAAGGGAGTGAGATTATGGCATATCCAAAACTAGAAAAAAAATATCCAAGTTTTTCAGTAACAATCGAGCCTGGTCGAGTAAGAAAAGGCGAAGTATTAGGAATAATGGGGGCAAATGCACTTGGAAAAACAACATTGATGAAGATGATTGCAGGAGTAGAAAAACCAGATTCTGGGGAAATAGATAAAAAAATAAAAATTGCGTATAAACCACAATATCTTCAAAATGATATCGATGTAGAAGTCATAACATTATTAGACAAAGCTAATGGAAGTCAAATTGAAGGAAGTCAAGAAGAAGAACAAATACTTGAACCACTAAAAATTAAAAAACTTTACAATAAATCGGTAAAGAATCTGTCTGGTGGGGAATTACAAAAAATTTCAGTTGCTGCATGTCTTTTACAAAAAGTAGATCTTTATGCATTAGATGAGCCATCTGCATTTTTAGATGTAGAAGATAGAATAACCATAGCAAAGTTTTTACAAAAATTTGTCAGATCATTTGGTAAAACAGCAATTGTAATAGATCACGATATACAATTAATGGATTTAATTTCTGACTCTATGATAATTTTTGAAGGCATATCAGGAGTGTCTGGACATGCAACACCTCCAATGCCAAAAGCAGATGCGATGAATAGATTTCTAAAATCATTGGATATGTCATTCCGAAGAGATGAGAAAAGTTTGAGGCCACGAGTTAACAAATTAGAAAGCAGATTAGATAAAAACCAAAAAGATTCAGGAAATTATTATTACAAAGGATGACTCGAATGCTAAAGAAGGCATTGGAAAGTATACTTGACGAACAAGAAAGTAAAGAACTTATTTCATCTTTTGACCAGATCGGCGATATAATCATAGTAAGGATTCCAGAATCATTACTTTCAAAGAAAAAAATTATTGGTGAGACTCTGTTAAAACAAGTAAAAATTGCAAAAAGTGTTTTTTACCAAACATCTGCTGTAGAAGGAGATTTTCGTACAAGAAATTTAGAAATTTTAGCAGGTGATAACAAAACAGAAACAGAATACAAGGAATTTGGCTGTAAATTCATAGTTGATGTTGAAAATGCATTCTTTTCTCCTAGGTTATCTACAGAACGAGAGAGAATATCAAATTTAGTTCAAAACGGGGAAACTGTAGTCAATATGTTTGCAGGAGTAGGCATGTTCTCAGTCATGATTGCAAAAAAAAAGAAATGTACTGTGTATAGTATAGACATTAATCCAATTGCAGCAAGACTATGTGAAAAAAACATCAAATCGAATAAACTTGTAGGGAGTATAGTCTCAATTAATGGAGATGCATTACAAATAATTCAAGAACAACTTCAGAATAAATCAGATAGAACTTTAATGCTGCTGCCTGAAAGATCAGATGAATTTTTAGAATCTGCCATCAATGCAACTAAAAATGGTGGTATTATTCATTATTATTCGCATATTCATGCAGATAAAAAATCAGATGCAGGGAAACTTTCTGAAGAACATTATTTACAGATCTCACCTGTCAAATCAGAAATTTTAGGATCAAAAATTGTAAGAGCTGTAGGTCCAAGATATTATCAAACTGTTGTAGATGTAAAAATTTCAAAATAATCAATCATCAGATGAAATTGATGCAGATGATGGTTTGGTTGTTGCCATAACATAACCAATCCATGCCACAACACCAAGAATTCCTCCTGCAATCATCAAAATTGATAGTTGTAAAACAATTGGACTCCATTCAGATAGCATTAGTAAATATGCATAAAGAAAAAATGCTGTAATACACAATACAAAAATTGTAACTCCCATTCCTTTACGCTTATCCATTAAGTAGAAGTTTGTTGTGAGTTATTTATTGGTTTGAACTAATCTAATTCAATTGCCATTAGATAAGCATCTTCACCATCACGATAATACGCATTAAGTTTTTGTCTAATAATAAATCCTAATTTTTCATACAATCTAACAGCATCATTATTACTGCATCTTACTTCAAGATAGAACTCATCACATTTTTTGAGTTTAACGCCATTTACAGATTCTTCAACTAATGCTTTTCCTATTCCTTTTTTTCTATATTCATCAAGAACTGCAACTGACACCATATGACCTTTTTTTACGAATCCTAATTTTTTAAAATTTGAAAATCCATATTCAGTTTTACACATTATGTATCCAACGTGTTTTCCTCCAATTTCTGCAACAATAAACGCCTCAGGAATTTCAGCTAACAAGCTTTCATAAAAATAATCAGAATAGTGTTCAGGAAGGGTCTTCAGATTTATTTCCATGACTGGAATGAGATCACTCGGATCTGCTCTCCGGATGTTACAATCTCCCAATTGCCTGAGAATTACTTGCATACTAGTATAATTTATTATCAATATTTAATTTTAAACCACAAAACCATTTAATGGAAAGAAATAGCCGTAAAGTGAATGAGTGATCCTTCTCAAGATGATGTAATTTCATTAGTTAATTCATTATTTGAAGTGGAACAGTTCAACAAAGGAATGTATGCGTTGGAATTTAGGATTAGCGACAATAGTTTTAAATCAAAATTTGAGGATTTAGCAAGAAAATTAGAAAATATGAGTTATGTGTGTAAGCTGGAACAAATGGATGATGGTAAATATATAATAATTCAAAAATTCACTCCAAAAAAACAAAGAAAGTGGTTAAGCACTTCTTGGACTCCACGAATTTTGTTTGCAATTGTCATAACTTTTGTAATGATTGATGGGTTTTATCGTACTGCAGGAACTAATTCCATTATTAATATAGGAGATCCATTAGAAATGGCAGGAATCTATACATTATCACTTTTAGGAATTTTAGGAATTCATGAATTAGGACACATAATTGCAGCTAAAATCCACAGATTAAAAACAACATGGCCATTTTTCATACCAGGAATACCAATTATAGGTATTCCTACTTTTGGTGCATTTATTCAATCACGTGGATTAACAATTAATCGTGAAATTTTATTTGATGTAGCTATTGCAGGACCAATTGCAGGACTAATAATTGCAATAATAGTTTCAATGTATGGTGCATACACTGCCCCCATATTACAAGAAGATGTTGCTCAAGGACTTTTTGCAGAATCTAGACTAATTGAATGGAACCAAGGTGAACCATTATTGATGACCGCAAGTTTAGCATTATTTGGAAAAGGTGGACCTGGTCATGAAGTAATAATGACGCCAGTGTTGTTTGCAGCTTGGATTGGATTTCTAATTACATTTTTGAATTTATTACCAGCATGGCAATTAGACGGAGGACATATGGCAAGAACATTACTTGGATCTAAACTTCACAGATATGCAACATTTGGAAGTATGGCAATTCTTGTTTTATTAAATTATTGGTTAATGGCAATGCTAATTCTTGTTTTAAGTTCAAGAAATCCTAGTGCAACACCCCTTGATGATATCTCACCATTATCAAAAAATAGAAAACTAGCATATATTGGGATCATAGTATTAGCTATTTTGTGTGCTCCTATACCCTCAAATTTTATGTTTAATTTTTTATCTTAGTAAAACTCTAGCTCCATCCATCACAACGGCAACTTTTTGTCTATTACCTTGTGTTTTTAGAATATAATCTAATGAAGGTTTAATTCCAGATAACGAAATCATGTTTAATTTTTTAACATAATAATCAGGAAGAATTGAAACCAAACCAATTTGAAAGTTTTTTTGAATTTCAGATAAAAATAATAAATCTTCCATTCCAGAAATATATTTAGTTGGATTTCTAAGTTGTTCAATAGTTAATCTACCCTCAACGTATTGTTGTAAGGCATCAGAACCTAAACCAGATTTACATTCTGCAACTAAGATTGCCAGGCCTCCATTTTGTATAGCACTAGCACAATTCCAGAGAGATGAAAGAGATTTTCCAAGATTATCATTACTAGAATCTTTACCAGTACTAATTATCATAGATTTGTGATGACCGATATCTTTGATTGCAAATGATTCAAGGGTTTTTGTAGATGAAACAGTTTCAGAGGGATGTCCTATTGAAAAATCAACAATACCTTGAGAATTTGCTACAATTTCAATTGCCTTGATTTCAAAATTATCGGCAAATTTTTTTGCTTCATCAAAACTTTCTGTTATTTGTCCAGGAGAGGGAACATTATTTTTTCTTTTTGCATATGCAGAAAGCATTGATTCATGACCAAATTTTTTGATTAATCTGGAACAAATAGTTTCATATCCAAATAATCCATCAAATTCTATTTCAGCAATAAAAACAAGGTTAGAATTAGAAAGATCTGCGTTATCAAATTCATTAATTGAACTTCCCTCAGGTAAGCCTGATTTTACCAGATTCATTATTTTTTTCTCAGCTAAAATTTTAGGAAAAGGTAATGATTTTTGCTCACAGATTGTAAATAAGGATGAAATAATTTTTTGAACAGATTTAGAATTATGTAACACAACAAGTTCCATAGGTTTTGTTAAATCAATTGTGGTAAGTTTTTCATTGATCGCTGCATCATCTAAGACTTTACCATCGGAATCAATTTTTTGCTCTAAATTCTCTGCTCTAATATCAAGAACAACGTCAGTAATACCATAATTTAACCAAATTTCAGGCATAATTATTACACAATACAAACCAAAATAAATCCATTGTAATTAATTTAGACATGGAATTCATAAAAGAATTTGCAACCTTTTTGATGCAAAAAGAAATTATAAAATTTGGAGATTTTACACTTGCAAGTGGTAAAAAGAGCTCTTACTATGTAGATTTGAGGCTAGTTCCTAGCTATCCTCATCAATTTAGAACTATGATAAAAAATCTACAAAATAACATTGTAGAAGACATAGGACTGGATAGTTTTGATTCTCTAGTATCAGTTCCTACAGGAGGTTTAATTATTGCATCAGCATTAGCAATTGAAACAGTCAAGCCGTTAATCTATGTAAGAAATAAACCAAAAGATTACGGTACTACAAAATCAGTTGAAGGACGAATTTACAAAGGAATGAGAGTTGTAATGATAGATGATGTTGCAACTACAGGAGGTTCTGTTGTGAATGCTATAAAATCATTGAAGGATGCCAACATAACAATAGAAGATGCATACGTAATTGTAAATAGAATGGAAGGGGCAGAAGAGGCACTAAAAGAATTAGGAGTTAAATTGCATTCTCTCACAAATATAATGCAAATCACACACGCATTACACGAACAGAAATTCATAGAAGATAATATTTTAGAAAAAGTAAGAAAACAGATTGAAGGATAATTTTTGGCAGCTCAGACAAATGCCTTTCAATCATCTTTCAGATATAACTCTGATTCTTCATTGCAGCCAGTAAAATTTGTCTAGGGTCATTTTAAAACTAATGGAAATAAATGGGCCCAAAGGGCTTCGATCCCTTGACTCCCCGGTTATGAGCCGGGTACTCTACCAAGCTGAGTTATGGGCCCTAAGCAGATGAATTTTATCTTCGGTATAAAATGTTATGAGCTTAAACAATAAGATTCATAACAACTATCAAGTAACAAATTTTGTGCAGAAATAGACTTGTCTGCAATTTGTATCAAGTTATCTGAATCAGCTGATGTTTTTTCAAGAATATTTCTCCAAGAAGCAGTATGACGAATATCAGCTTCTGTATGAAGTTTAAAGTATTCTGTAGCCTCATTGCTGGATATTCCATAAAATTCTACTAATCCATCAAGTTTTGTTTGGCTTATTTTTGGAATTTCTTTTTCAAAAGCATACATTGCGCATGCTCCACCATCAAAAGTAATCATTAATTCAGATAATTCTGAAACAGCTTTCCTAGTCTTTTCTAAACCATTGTAATTAGTTAATTCAGATTCAGAAATTCCTAATTCGCCTGCAAATTTAATCCATGATTTAATATGAGATGATTCTTCGAGTTGATTTTCAACTAGTTCCTTGATTACAGAATTTGGAGCTTTTTCTATAATTGGAGTCATAAATGATGGAACCGCTTTTACAAGTTGAAAATATTCTTTAGAGTAGCCAGCTAAAGAGTCAAGAGATAATTTTCCATCAGACCACATTTGATAGAATGGGTGTTTTAACAAACTTCTTTCTTCAATCATTTCATCAATTCGTTTTATTAGATTCATATCACATCTCGTAATGTGCCAATAAAAAAATCTTTGTGGTTTACAAAAGATTTTATGGACAAATTACCCAATTTTTGTGGGTTCCAGTGGTGTAGACCGGTCAAGCATACTGCCCTTTCAAGGCAGTGATCCCGGGTTCAAAATCTAACGATGAAAATCCCGGCTGGAGCACCAAGATTTAATTACTAATGAGAAAGTTTTTTGAATAGATCAATATCTTGGACAGGAAAAATATTGAGATAAATCCATTACTTGAAACATATGGTAAGTATATAGACAGAATTAACCGTGCATTAGATAGAGAACTATCACTATATTCTGAATCTGAATTTATTGAACCGCTGAAATATTCTTTAGAGGGTGGAAAACGAATTAGACCAATTATCTTATCTTTAGCAGCTGAAAGTGTAGGAAAAATTGATGACAATACTTTGGCAGCAGCATGTGCAGTAGAATTTTTGCATATGGAGTCAATCATACATGATGATATTATAGATAATGAAACGATGAGAAGGCAAAAAGAACCATTTCATATCAAATATGGATATAACACAAGTGTATTGACGGGGGATTTTGTTTTAGGATTAATTCTTGCTATTTCTTCAAGATTAAACAATGCAAGAATTACAAAAGATTTAGCAACAACAGCTATGTTGATGAGTGAAGGTGAAATGATAGAAAGTAGATTAGAAATTAGTGAAGATGTTACTTTTGATGATTATCTCAAAGTGATTGAGTACAAAACTGCTACTGCTTTTGAAGTTGCTGCAAGAATAGGTGCAATAATTGCAAATGGTAGCGAAGAGCAGATAGAAGCACTTACAGAATATGGTAAAAACATAGGAATTGCATATCAAATAAGAGATGATTTGTTAGATTGGAAGAACGAAGATAAATTATTTAATTTATTGATCAAGAAAAGTTCTGATCCTAGAGACGTATTCAATAAAATGGAGGATCTGTTAAAAGAATTTTCAGATAAATCTAGAACCAGTTTAAGAAAAATTGCAGATAATAATGCAAAAATAAACTTGGATAATCTTATAAAATTTACAACGTTTAAGGCATAACGCCTAAGCTAAATGCAGGAGATGCAAATTCTACAAATTTAATTATTGGATCTGGATAAATACCAAATCCTACCAAGAAGACAATAGAGAATATCATAATTGCAATTATGGATTTTGGTTCTGATACTCGTTTTTCATTTTCTCCTTCAAAGTACATTTTTCTTGTGATCCAACCATAGTAAGCTAACGATAAAGCACTATTTAGAACTCCAGCTATTGCAAGCCAAGGTGCCCACCATATTGTAGTTCCGGCATCTAATGCACCACCAAATAATACAAGTTTACTCCAAAATCCAGCAAGTGGAGGAACACCTGCTAAGGCAAATAAGGAAATTATTAATCCAAGTGCGGTAATTGGCATTCTTCTACCAAGTCCTTTGAGTTTATCGATATGAGTTACAGCAAGTGTAGTAATTATACCAGTAACTGCAATGAAAGCCATGCCTTTCATTACTGCATGATTCAAGATGTGATAGAGAGAACCTTGTAAACCAAGTGAGCTGTAAGGAGATACTGCAAGTCCTATTAGAATATAGCCAGCATGAGCAATACTAGAATATGCCAGCATTCTTGCAAGATTCTTTTGCATTATTGCTGCAATGTTGCCAATAGTCATTGTCATTACTGCAATAATACCAAGAGCTAAAGTCCAATCTAGATTAAGTACTACCATTCCAAGAACTACTATTCTAATAGTTGCTGCAAATCCTGCTTTCTTTGTTCCAGCTGCAAGTAAAGTGGTAATGGTTGGTGGAGCGCCCTCATAAGTATCAGGCAACCATTGATGGAATGGAACAAGTCCCATCTTAAATCCAAATCCTGCAATAAACATTCCAACAGATAATAATGCTAATGGTAACAAAGAAGGTTCAAGAGTAGCATAGCCCTGAATAACTTCACCAATATTTGTCGAACCAGTTAAACCATAAGATAATGAAATTCCATAAACAATAATTGCAGATGATAATGCACCAAACAAGAAATATTTCAGAGCGGCTTCGTTTGAGCTTGGATTCTTTTTCATAAATCCGGCCAGAACATATGTTGGAATACTCATTAGTTCCCAAGCAACAAATAACATTACTAAGTCAGTTGAGTAAGCTACTAACACCATACCGATTGTAGAAAGTAGTATTAGTGAATAGTATACAGCAGGATAATTCTTCTTTCGCATGTAATTAAAGGAGCCAACCGTAGTGAAGATTGCAACAATCAACATTGCGATAGCAAAGAATCCACCAAATGCATCATCTACAAGAACATCTTCGGAAAATAGTGCGGATGGAAGAATGTTATCATTAACAAATTGATACGCAACATATCCTATTGATACTATTAATGCGGCAAATGCAATAACAGCATAAAATGAGTTAGAACCTTTTTCTTTTCTTGCAATGCTGATTATAGGTAACAAAATTCCCACAGTACCGAGTATTGCGATTATTACCAATGGAGTTGAACTAATTTCTAACATCTCATCATGCTCCTATATCAACAATATCAAGACTACAAATAGTAATCCAGCTCCAAATACAAATAGATATGATTGAGCTACGCCGGTTTGAGTTCCTTGAACTACTTTAGCACTCCAACCAACTGCTTTTTGTAATCCACTATTCATTCCATAATCAATAGCAGTCTTTTCAAAATATCTGAATACTCCTCTTGAAAGCCATAATGGAGCCACTACAAAGCACCAATAAATAATTGCGTTAAGATAAAATCGATTCAAAATTACTTTATGAATAGCATAAAAGAAAATATTTGAGTTTACAAATTTAACAGGATCAACCCACCTACCAATATAAAACACATATCCTAATCCAGTTCCAATTCCAAATGCAGTTAGTGATGCTGCTAAAGCAACAGGATTAATTCCATCTAAGAATCCTGGCAGTATAGAGTTTTCAATTTCATGATGTATAGAATGAATTCCAAATGATTCTTCAAGATATTCAGTAAATAATTCATGTAATCCTACTTCAAATGAAAGACCGATTATACCTATAGCAATTGTAAGTACAGCTAGAATTCCATATGGCACCCACATAGATAATGGAGCTTCATGAATGTGATGTCCCTCTTCTTCCATTTTTTGAATATGTTTACTCTTTGAACCATAGAATACTAATCCTAACATTCGAGTTGTGTAAAATGCAGTTATTACTGCTGTCAATACGGCAATTGCAAATATCGGCATTGCCCATTCATGTCCTGATGTATAGACAGCACCAAAAATAGAATCTTTACTCCAGAAACCAGTTGTGATAAACGGTGCACCCATTAATCCAAGACCAGCTGCCCACATAAACGCATAAGTTTTTTTCATGTGTTTTCGTAATCCACCCATATCAGTCATGAATCTTGAACCAACAACATGTAATAATGAACCAGCTGCCATGAATAATGATGCCTTAAACATTGCATGAGAAATTAGATGGAAGAAGCCTGCAGTAAATCCATTAACAAATTGTTCTGACAATCCAGCAATTCCTAGCACCATCATCATGTAACCAATTTGAGAACCTGTAGAATATGCAAGTACTTTTTTAATTTCAGAATTAACCATTCCCTGAAGTCCTAAGAGAAGTGCAGTTGTAGCACCAACCAAAAGAATTATTTCAAAGAATTGATCTGCCAAAATTCCTGCAGCACTTAAAGCGAAAACTAGTGGTGCCAATCTCATTACTAAGAAAACACCTGCTTTTACCATAGTTGCAGCATGAATCAAAGCTGAAACTGCAGTTGGACCAGTCATTGCTTCTAACAACCATTCGTTAAGTGGGAATTGTGCAGATTTGCCAATTGCACCACCAAATAATAATACAAACGCAGGAATTAAGAGACCTTGTGCGGACATTGATGTTGCCCAAGCTGTATCATGCATTAATTCTCTAAATCCAAATGTTCCAGCAAACAAGAATATCAAAAGCATCCCTGCAATCATCATCACATCGCCTACTTTGGTCATGATGAAGGCTTTCATTCCAGCATGAGTTGGAGAATAATAATCTAAGAGTCCAAGAACAGTACGTCCTTCAGTTCCAACATGATCTTTCTTCTTATCACGATACCAAAAGCTAATCAATGCATATGATGCAAGTCCTACACCTTCCCAACCAAAGAAGACCTGTAGTAAATTATCAGATAATACAATTAATTGCATTGAACCAATAAAGAACATCATCCAGAACCAAAATCTTGTAATCGATTTATCGCCTTTCATGTATCCTGTACTGTAAATCATAATGAGGAATGAAATCCATGCAACTACATTTGCCATAATTATTGAAAGTGGATCAGCTAATACTCCAGCTTTCAAACCAATTGAACTAATCCAAGAAATTTGATCATGAACTTCATGTGCTTCTAATGCCATTGGCAATAGAGATGCTGCTGAAAGAGCACTCATCAAAGCAAAACCTACTGCAACATAACCAGTTGAGCGTTTGGATATTTTTCCAATTCCTGGCATAATTAGAGCTGCAATGAAAGGTAAAATCCAAATCAACCATGCACTTGATGCGCCAACTTCAAATGGTAAACCTAATGCTTCAGTAGCCATATACTAAACCCCCAACACTCCATTCATGTACGGAATTATTTGATTAAAGAATATGTCTGGATAGATTCCTAGAACAATAGTAAAACCTGCAAGTACCATCATCGGGGCAGTCATATACCAACTTCCTTCTTTTACTTTCTCAAGATGTTCTGGAAGTTTTCCAAAGAATACACGTTTGAGCATCCAAAGCATGTATGACATTGTTAATGCAGTTGCAACTAGACCCAAACCAAATGTAACTGCTCTAACTGTTGATCCTTCTTCAATTGCAGTTTCTAATGCTCCAAAAAATAAGGTCCATTCACCCATAAAGCCGCTAGTTGGAGGAACCCCCATGATAGTTAATGCACCAATCATTGCACATACAGCAGTAATCGGCATCTTTCCAGCTAGACCACCTAGTTGAGAAATATTTCTTGTGCCAACTTTTACAATTATTATTCCAGCCATCATGAAAAGAATTCCTTTACCAAGTGCATGTGTAACATACATCATTTCAGCACCAGATAACCCAAGTGCCGACATTGAACCAATTCCAAATAGAATGTAACCCATTTGACTTATACTAGAATATGCAAGTAATCGTTTGATATCGTCTTGCATTAAAGCCATTGCACCACCGTAAATCATTGTAACAAGTCCCCATATGTGGAACCAAATTGAAAGTTCAGCAAATGTATTTGGTAAAAATTCTACAATCAATCTGAAAATACCATAAGCACCGATACCGATCATAGCAGGTGACAATAATGCGCTAATTGGAGTTGGCGCAGATCCGTGGACCCAAGGGAGCCAAATATGGAACATGAATACTGCTAATTTGACTCCAAGACCAATTGAAATAGCAATAGCTGAAAGCATCAAAATATCTTGTGGAATTTTTGATTCATCAATATCTGCAAAATCAAAACTTCCGATAGTAAGACCAATCATTAAAAATCCTAATAATAGAACAACAGCACCGGCATGTGTCCAAAATAAGAACATCAAACCAATCTTTCTTCTAGGACCAGCACCCCAAAGAGCAACCAAAAAGAAACCAGGAATCAACATAATCTCAAAGAACACATAAAATTCAATTAGATTTGTAGCAAGAACTGTACCAAGCATTCCCATTGCAAAAACAAGATAAAGAGCAAAGTAAAGTCCTGACTTTGCATTAACATAATTTGAAAGAGAGGAGGATTCAACTATTTCAGAATGTCCACTAGTTGTTGATGTGATTTCATGTTGCTCTTCCTCATATTGTTCATGGAATCTATGAATCATGTATGGTTTTGAATAAAGTGCTAAGATTGTACTAAGTACGTAAATTATAATAGCAAATGGAGATGCTAAACCATCTAACAAGAAACCAAATTCGCCAAATTGTTCTGTCCATGGATAATGCTCTTCAGTAGTACCACTTAGTGCGGCTAAAATTACTAATACAGTTGTGTAAAGTAAAAGTCCAAATGTAAACCACATTGCAGGAGTAGGACCAAGTTTTCGTCCAATAATATAGGCTACAGGAGATAACAATAAGGGCAAGAAAACTGCCTGTAAAAGTGCATATTCCATTATCCTTTCAAACTCCTAAAGTCTGCAATGTCAATATTCTGGTACATTCGATATGCAACAATAATTAATGATAGTCCCACTGCAACTTCTGCAGCAGCAATTGCAATTGAAAATAAAGCTAATGTTTGACCACCACTATGAGGTAAGAATCGCCCAAATGCTACTAAGTTAAGATTTGCGGCATTGATGATTATTTCAACTGCAAATAGCATTCTGATAGCATTTCTCTTTACAGATAAACCGTAAATTCCAATGCCCAACAAGGCAATAGATACTAAAACAAAATCAATCAGTTCGTTGCTCATTTTGAATATCCTCTCTTCTTGCCAAAACTAGTGCGCCAGTAACTGAACCAGCTAATATTAGTCCCATTAAAATTAAAGCAGGCCAATAATATGTTAAAAAGTCTGCACCAATATTTCTAAAATCAACTGCAGGTTCGTCAGTGGTTATTGATTTGATACCAGAATCCATTATGACAGAACCTAATGCAACCATAAAAATTAACATCAATGCAATACCAGCAAATTTTCTTCTTTTATCTTCTATTTTCTTAAAGATTAATTCTCTTTTTACCAACATCACAGTAAATAAAATTAAAACAGCGATTGAACCTACATAAACTGCTAGTTGAAACATTGCAACAAAAGGCGAATCTAAGAGTAAAAAGAATCCAGCAATTCCACCAAGCGTTCCCATTAACGCAATTGAACCATAAATTAATGATCTCATTTCTAATGCAGCAATTGCAGAACCAATCGTAATTACAGATAATGCAAGAAATACAGCATCAGCCATGAGTTGCACCTCTATCAGTAATTTGTATTGATGAATCTTGAGAAACGTATGGTTTTACTTGGAGTTGTGCAGGTGTGTAAATCAAACCTTCTTTACTAAATGAAGAAAGCTCATAATCATTTGTCATATACAATGCATAAAATGGACATGCATCAACACATAATCCACAAAATACACATTTACCATAATCAATTTGTGGCATGATAGCTTTTTTATTTTGTTTGTGTTCTTCTGGAACTTTTACCATTGCTATAGCTTCTGCTACACCCTCACATGCAATAGAACATAATTGACAACCAGTACAATGATCATGAAATAGCATATGACGGCCTTTATAGCCTGCAATTCCAACACCTGTTGATGGATCAAATTGATAACCATCTCCAACAAATTTTAGTTTCTCTTCAGGATATCGTAATGTAAATCGTTTAATAGCTAAATGCTTAATTCCTGAATTTAATGCCTTGATAATTCCAGTTGCAGTATTCATTACAATATTCCTCCAGGTCCCAAGACTCCAGCGTACAACAATCCGAGTGCTATAAAGATGTTAACGAACGCTAATCCAATTAGTTTGTACCAACCTAAACTCAACAACATATCAATTCTAATTCGTGGGAAAACTCCTCGTGGCAATAGAATGAAAAATATCACCCCTACTGTTTTGATTACAAACCATACAACACCATTAAGCATCTCTTGAGAAAATACTGGTAATCCAGGAATTTTAGCAGTGATTGGACCCATCACTATTCCATCGGTAATAATTTCTTCAGGAAATGGAGGCCATATCATTGGTCCTGTCCATCCACCAAGAAACAAAACAACAAACAAAGCTGCAAATGCATAAAGTTTCAGATAAGTTCCTAACTGAACAAGACCGTAGATCATTCCAGAAAATTCTGTTAACCAACCAGCAACAATTTCACTTTCAGCTTCAGGTAAATCAAAAGGAATTCTTTCTAATTCAGCTAATATGGTAATAAAGAAAATAATTGCTCCTATTGGTAAGAAAATAATCCATGGGAAATTAGTTTGACTTTCAACAATTTCAGAAAGATTTAGTGTTCCAGTAAGAATTACTACTCCCAATAAAGAGAGAATCAATGGAATTTCAAATGACACCATTTGATGCAATGCTCTTATTCCACCTATGAATGGAAATTTACTATTTGAAGACCATGCAGATAAAATAGTAATAATTGGAAAGAATCCAATGATTGCAAATACAGCTAATAATCCAACATCAACATCTGCAACTACCCAGCCTGGTGCAACTGGAATTAATGCAACAAATGCAGCTGCAGTTGCAACAAATATCACAGGTGCAGCCCAAAAAATTGGTTTGTCTGCTTTTGCTGGGATAATAATTTCTTTTGATATTAGCTTAAGTCCATCTCCCATTAATTGTAAAATTCCTTCGACTTTACCACAATAGAAAGGACCAACACGTAGTTGTAGTTTTGCCAACATTTTTCTTTCTATAAAGATAGTTCCTGCTGCAATTAATGCTGCAAAACCAAATCCTGGAAATGCTGCAATTCTAAACAAATCAGTATTCATAAATGCTTTTAGAATTGGAAGAGTTCTTGAAGGATCTGCCAACCATGTTAATGCAAGAAATGGTGTAAGTAATTCACCATCGATAACGGGCATTTCAATATAGAACAATACAATCTGTACTGCTGGAATTCCAACTAATGTAAAAATAAGTAATATCCAAAATAGATTATCTAAAATAGATTTTACAAATTCGCTAAACTTGAAATTTGGTGCAATAACAGACATTTATCGATCTGCCTCCACAGGCCAGTAATTAAGACTCCAATAAACAGATGGCATGTTACCAAGTTTTTCACCTTTGAGAAGATATGGTAACGCAATCAAATTTCTAAATGAACCAACACTCATTTTTACGCGATAAGGTTCTGGTTTTGCATCGGATACAATATAACATCCTAAGGAACCTCTACCAGATTCTACACGTTTGTATACAGAATCAAGTCCTTTACCTTTTGGATTTGGTTTTAGTTTAACTCTAACAGAACCTGATTTTGGCATTTTTTGTAATGCTTGTCGAATTATTGCACAACTTTCCAACATATCAAGCCATGGAACTTTAGATCGTGCATAAGAATCCCCTTCTTTCATTACATTAGTATGAACATCTAATTCTTCATAGACATCATATGGTTCTTTCTTTCTAAGATCATAATCAACACCACTTGCACGAAGTACTGAACCGGTTGTTCCAAGTCTAATTGCATCTTGTCTTGATAAAATACCAGTATCTTTTGTTCTTGCAATTAAGATTGGGTTGTCATAAAATATTGCAGCGTATTCTTTGATACGTTTTTCAAAATAGTTTACTTGACGTAAACAAACATCTTCAAAGTTTGGTGGTAAATCATTTCTAACTCCTCCAGGTACAAAATGAGCATGTGTAACTCTAGCACCAGTCATTTTTTCCATTAGATCAATTAAGAGTTCACGATCACCAGCAGGCCACATAAACATTGTAGAATGTCCTAAGAAAATTCCATAGATTGCAAGCCAGTACATTGTATAGATACAACGGTTAAGCTCAGACGCAATTACTCTAACATATTTAGCCCGTTCTGGTACTTCAATACCTAATATTTCTTCAACTCCTAAAACATATGGATACAATACATTACAAGAATCATGAATTACAGGTCTTTCTAAATGAGGAATATTTGTGATATAGTTTCTATATTCAGCCATCTTCTCTTCACCACGATGAACATATCCTGGATCTGGATCACATGCAACAATAAAGTCACCATCTATTTGCACAATAATTCTCATGTGACCAGAACCTGGATGTTGTGGTCCAACATTTAGAGTCATGATTCTCTCGTCTACTTTTTGGAGTGCAAGTCCTGGCGGTAATTCTGGATTCATATCTATCTTCCTTTAATTGCAAAGTCCTTTCTTAGAGGTGGTAAATCTGCCCAATCTTCTGGTAAAAGTAATCGTCTATTATCTGGATGACCTTGAAAGTAAACTCCAAACATTTCAAAAATCTCTCGTTCATGAAATTCTACACTATAGAATACTTCTCTAAGACTAGGGAGTTTTGTAGCATCATTTCCTGGAATTGGATTTTCTTCTCTTTGTGCTCTGGTAG
>CAZQXU010000002.1:41183-43474 GCA_964597385.1 uncultured Nitrosopumilaceae archaeon
AGTTTTGTAGCATCATTTCCTGGAATTGGATTTTCTTCTCTTTGTGCTCTGGTAGTCAACACAAGAATTTGTCTAGCAAGTGAAGGATCGGTGTAGGAACCTAAATGATATACGACTTCGATTTCTTTATCTTGAGGATAATCTACACCAGATACAGATTCTGCATGATCAAAGTTAAGAACATCTCGTAAAAATTCGGCAACTTCTTTGATATCATCCCTACCAACATCAATTCTTACCCTATCTGGTTTTACAAAGGCTACTTTAGTTTTAGAGCCAAATTTTTCAACTATTTTATCTGCTAATCCTTTTTCAAATTTTGGTAACTCAATTTCTTTGGATGGAGGAGTTGCTTTAGATGCAGGTTCTACATCAGATGTAGTTTCAACTTGCTCATTCTCAGAATCAGAACTCATTATACATACTTCCTGGCCTTCATTCTCTTAATTTTTTCTTGTAACAGCATACATCCTTGAATAAGAGTTTCAGGTCTAGGCGGACAACCTGGAACATAAACATCTACAGGCAAAACACCATCAATACCTGGAAGTACATTATATGAATCAAAATACAAACCACCAGTAATTGCACATGCGCCCATTGCAATAACATATTTTGGTTCTGGCATTTGATCATAAACTAATCGTAATCGTGGTGCCATTTTTCTTGTTATAGTTCCTTGAACTACAATTAGATCACATTGTCTTAGCGAACCAAATGCTTCAATGATACCAAATCTTTCAACATCATATCTTGGACTTGATGCAGCTCCAAATTCTACACTACAACATGCTGTTTCAATATGAACAGGCCAAAGTGACCAAATTCGTCCCCAATTAATTGCATAACCTAACGGTTTATCAATTGCTTTTTCTAAAATATCTCCAAGTTTCCCAACAAAGACATTTGCATTTTGTGGTGTAATTAGATCTTTAATCAATTTAATCCTCCATTACCATAATTTTGATTTGTATAAAAAACTACCATATGTCTCGTCTCCCTGATTGATGTAATGCAAATGCCATTGCTGCAAACATAATTCCCAAGAAACCAATTATCGGCAAAGTAGCAGATTTTGGTAGATCTAAAAGTGAACTTCCCCATGCATATAAGAAAATCGCCATAACATCAAAAACAACAAACATCAAAATGTAAGCATAATACTGCATCATAAAATGAGTTCTTCCTTCACCTGATGGAACTTGTCCACATTCCATTGGTAAAAATTTAACAGGATTACTTCTTTTTCTTGGAGAGATCATTCTAGAAATTACAAGTGCAGGTGCCATAGCAACTACAGCAAATCCGAACATCAATACTATAGTACTATAATTGCCAGCTAATTCCCCGACCAATTTAGCTTTGAACCCAAGTTTTTGTATAAAAAGGTATGCACTTTTTTAATTTAAATTTTAGAAATGAATTTTTGAGTAAAGTACTAAATAGGATAACCAATTAATGCGATCATGGCATTAAATGTTGGAGATATTGCTCCTAAATTCGAACTTCCAGATATAGATCTTAAAATGAGAACTCTTGATGAATTTAAAGGGAAAAAGATCGTTCTTACATTTATCGTTGCAGCAAGTTCTCCTGTTTGTGAAAATGAATTGTGTAACTTTAGAGATTCATGGAGTGAAATTTCAAATTTGGGAGCTCAGATAGTTGCAATAAGTAACGATGGTCCATTTGCAAATAAAGCGTTTGTCCAAAAAAATAACTTTAATTTTCCATTATTAGCTGACTACAACAGTAAAACAATTCGGGATTATGATGTTTTAATGCCACATCTGTTACACATCAAAGATTACAATGCTGCAAAACGTTCAGTATTCATAATAATGGAAGATGGAAAAATAGGATACAAATGGGTATCAGAAGATCCATTAAAAGAACCTAATTACGATGAAATTAAAAAATTCCTAAATTAAACTAGAAATTTTTTTATTCTATTTCTGCGACAATATCGCTTTTAGCGACGGTTCCACCAATTTTGACTTTGATTGATTTGATTGATCCGTTTTTGTGAGACTTTATAGCAACTTGCATTTTCATAGATTCTAATGTACAAATTACATCTCCCTGTTTTACTGGATCACCTTCTTGAACAGCAATAGAAACAACCTTTCCTGGAATTTGACTCTTTAAAGTTAATTGAGAATCAGAAGCACCACTTCCTCCCGAATGTTTGTATACAATTTTATCAAGATCAGTGTGCATGTTAATTGTAATTGGTACATTATCAATAATGATATTCATCTCATTAGTTGAATTTTCAAGATATTTTGCTC
>CAZQXU010000003.1:0-4591 GCA_964597385.1 uncultured Nitrosopumilaceae archaeon
GCTTTTGTTCAATCATTTTTTGAACAATTTTATCAATTTGTTCTGGTTTTGCACCGGCAGCTGCTGCCAAGTTTCTTGCATGTAATCTCATGTGTCCCTTTTGGATTCCTTCTGTGGATAATGCCTTAATGGCACTATAATTTTGGGCAAGCCCAGTTGCAGTCATTATACATGCAAGCTCTTGTGCTGATGTAGCTTTGAGAATTTTCATGCAAATTTTTGCAATCGGATGAACGTTTGCAATTCCACCAACAATTCCAACTGATAATGGTAATTCTAATGAACCGACCAGATTTCCATCACTATCTTTAGTCCATTTACTAAGAGAGCGATATTGACCTGATCTTGAAGCGTATGCATTTGCAGCTGCCTCAATTGCTCTACTATCTTGACCAGTTGCATTAGCAACAGCTATGATACCATTCATTATTCCTTTATTATGAGTTACAGCTCTGTAAACATCGTTGTTGGCAAACTGATATGCTAAAACAATATCATTAACTGCTGATTCTCCACCAATTTCATTTTTATCAAAAATTGCTGTAGCCTTTGCAATCCTACTAGTAGAATAATTTGATAAAATACGAAGAAGTGTTCTACCTCCAGTTATTTTTTCTAATAATGGTGAAACAGCTTCGCACATTGTATTTGTAACATTTGCACCCATTGCATCACCTACATCAATTAACAACTCAACAATCAACATTTTTCCAAAATCAGTGTCGATTGTTTTACAAGATACTTCCTTTGCACCTTTATTCATTTTAGATAATGTGTTACTCTTTGAATTTGCAAGAGCGATAATCTCTTTGGCAGTTTCCTGTATTTTTTTAATTGCCGAATTAATATCAACATCTAATACTTGAATTTGACCTATACTGTAAGACTCATCAGCGGTTGCCTTGAACCCGCCCTTTATTCTTGCAATTTTTGCACCCTTTGAAGCAGCAGCAATAACAGATGGTTCTTCAATAACCATCGGAACAAGATAGTCTTTTCCATTAATTTTAAAACTAGTTGCTATTCCTAAGGGTAGGGAAAAAGTACCAATAGCATTTTCTATCATTTTATCAGCTTTTTCAAAAGAGATTCCGCCATCATTGTGTTGTAAAATTTCTAATTCTTCGTCAGTCAGATCTGCAAAATTACTAACTATATCTAATCTTTCTTTTCGTGTCTTTTCAAAAAATTTTGAAATTGATGAATCACTCATTTTTTTATCCTCAATAATTTATCATCCATACTATCTGGAAAACCTTTGCCATCAGTATTTGAAGTAATTACATAAAGACTACCATCAGGGCTTTGTACGACATCACGTATACGTCCAACCCCACTTAGTATGGTTTTTTGAGATGAAAGGCCTTCAGAAAAATCTAGCTGATATAGATTGGTTGCCCGTAGGGAAGCCATGACAAAATCAGATTCTAAAGATATCTTATTGCCTGAATAATACAATATACCACCAGGTTCAATGCTAGGATCGTAACACATTATTGCATTTTCATATTTACCATTGCCCGAACATTGTTGCTCAGGCCAGCCATAGTTTTTTCCCGGTTTAATGAGATTAATTTCGTCATTTTTTTCGGGTCCAAGTTCCGATAAATACATTTGACCCTTATCATCCCATGTCATTCCCTGTGGATTTCTATGACCTAAAGAATAGACAGGTGAGTTTGAGAAGGGGTTGTCATCTGGGATTGTTCCATCATCATTTAATCGTAAAATTTTTCCTGATAAGGAATCAAGTTCTTGCGGTAAATGTGAAGACTCAGAAATGGTTCCAGTACCGATATACAATTTTTTGTCAGGACCAAATTTTAAAAAACCACCATTTGTAAATACAGAGCCAGGTATTTTATCAAAGATAGTTTTTGCATCAACTAGTTTGTTTTCGGATTCAGTAATTTGGAGTATTTTATTCCATAGTTCTCCATTTTCTTCATATGTTAAAAAAACATAGAGTAGATGATTGTTTGAAAAATCAGGATGCAGTGCAATTCCTAGTAATCCACCATCAAATACTTTTGCTGGACGTAATGCAGCAAGTGGTTCATCAAGCAAAGTATTATTTTGAATAACTCTAATTAATCCATCTTTTTCTGTCACAAAAATTCTATCATCAGATATTGCAATTGAACGTGGTTCATCAAGATTTTCTGCCAAAACATCTACAGAATTATTTTCAGGAATTGGTGAAAGTGGTTCTGGAATTGGTAATGAATTAGAAGAGAATGTCAAATAAAATATTGAAAACGATAATGCAGCTATAATTCCTGCAATTCTTAGTTTTTTGTCCATAAAAAATCATTCAATTGAAATCCTATTAATTACTTTCAAGAATTTGATAAAGCGTATATACGGCTCGTGCTCATTCATGTTCAGCGGGGTGGGGAAGCCAGACTCTTTAGGGCTAGGTCATCCCGGCGGGCTCATAACCCGCAGTTCAGTAGTTCAAATCTACTCCCCGCTACTTAGTTATCATATACACAAAACCATGAAGATGATTCATCAAATCTTGATTCCTTGTTAATTCTTCCAATTCTTTGTAATGGTCTACTAAGATGTCTATGTGCAGAAACTATTGGGATATACAGTTGCTTTTTGATTTTTCTAGGAATTTCTATAGTTATTTTATTTTCAGATTTTTTACCACATTTTATACATTGAAAACCTTGATTGTTTCCTTTTGATTTCATCTTTTTATTACATTTTTGACAAATTGGATTAGATTTTATCATATTTTTTTTAAGTTCAATTATATCAATAAATTCAAGATTTAGAATCCTTGGATGATTTTTTGATGCTTTTCTAATACCACCTCCAACACAAACTTTGTCTCCTTTGATCAAACTTGATGCGACAGATGTTATTCCAGTAGGTTTGTACACAGCACAACGTAATTCAAATCCATTTGAATTAATAGAGAAAAAAACATGACCGCCTTTTACTATCTTTGGTTCATCAGATATAATTCCAGTAATTTTTCCGGAAGCATATGGTTTAATATTTTTTGGATTTAGTTCATTTTTTAAATGATCCCCCGTTCCTTGATTTGATTTGAATATCATATGACCGGATAATTTTTCACTTGTTTTCAAAATTTTGGTTGCACGTAATAATGAATCCATATTTTCTCCACGTACTCCATAAAAAACAGGATCAGGACCATGAGGAGTAATTAAAACTCGCTCTTTTCTATTATCAAAGCTGTTAAATGTAAAGGGTAATGTTTTTTCCTGCATTGTCTTTACACTTTTTGCAGAAAGATTTCGTTCTTTTCCAAATTTAGAATTTTTTCTATAGCTTAATAGCTCCAATGTGTGATCTTTAAAATCATAACCAATTGCTCCAATAGCGCCTACAAGACCTTGACCATTTCCTTGATAAAAAAATTCCATATTATTTTTTCTTGCAAATTTTTTTGCATAATTTCTGTTTATCAATTGCCATAAAGCTAATTTACTAAATTTAGAAAACTGTTCTGGAACTTCTTTATTCTCATAGAAAACCAATCCAGGATTTGCACCATTTTTTATATCAGAGTATTTTTCTACAAGTTTTTTAATCTGATTTTTAATTTTTGAAGGATTTTTTGTTCTTATTTTCATAGAAACCGCACCATTTCCTCTTGTTTTCCACGGAATGTTTGGATTAAATCTGATTAATTTTGGAAAATCTAGAAATTCAATATCTTGTTTTTTTAGTAAATCAACAATTTTGTAGGCAAGAAAAGTTGTGCACATTCCTTTTGGAGAATCAGTATCATCAAAACCAATATTGAGTACTTGTGTATCAGTCATAAACAAATAATAGAATTTCAGACATTTTTAGTTGTTGGAAGGTACAATTGGTTTAAATTAATAACGCCATATTTTTAGCTGGAATTGATTGTAATAGATGAAGAACGTATCTTTAAAGAAATTGAAACAAAGAAACCTGCATCAGTGTCTCTAAACGGTCCAGATGGAATTCTGCCTCAAGTTCAAGAAACTGCCATGAATATTACTAGACGGTTTGGGATTCCTGCATATGTGTTAGCTGATACAACTTGGGGAACATGTGATCTAAATTCAAATGGTTCCAAAGTATTAGGAGCTGAAATTCAATTTAACATTGGACATACAATAAACACTGAATCAATTGAAAAAAATCTTATTCTAATTAATGCATTTGATGATGTTGAATTTGATAGCGTTGCCAAAAAATGTGTAGATATTCTTAAGGGAAAGCAAATATCATTGGTCACTGATAGTCAGCACTTACATCAAATAGATAGAGTAAATGAAATTTTAACTGACGGTGGAGTTAAAGTGAAAATTGGAAAAGGAAAAGGACAGTTAAATGATGGACAAGTATTTGGATGTGAGTTTTATCCAGCTACAGAACTTAAAGAAAAAGTTGAAGCATACGTATTCTTAGGACAGAGTAATTTTCATGCAGCTGGAATTGCTCTATCAACTAACAAGCCAACTTATGTTTTAGATCCCTATTTTAATGAAGTACGAGAAGTAACTGAATTTGCTCAAAAATTAAAAAAGAAAGCTACACTTGCAATATACAAAGCAGCTGATGCTCAGTCCTTTGG
>CAZQXU010000003.1:4691-27658 GCA_964597385.1 uncultured Nitrosopumilaceae archaeon
TAAAAAAGAAAGCTACACTTGCAATATACAAAGCAGCTGATGCTCAGTCCTTTGGAATAATCATAGGTCTCAAAGAAGGACAGTTATCCAAAGTATTTGCTTTAAAATTTAAAAAAGAATTAGAAAAAGAAGGAAAAACAGTTCAATTATTTGCATTAACAGACATCACAAATGAGAGATTAAAAAATCTAAAAGGAATTGATGCGTTTATTCAAGTAGCATGTCCTAGAATTTCTACAGATAATCAATTTGACAAGCCTGTTCTTTCAACACCACAGGCAAATGCACTTTTAAAAATATTAAGACATGAGAGCATTGATGAGTATCTAGAAATTCCTCATTGGCTTTAAAATTAAGATACTAGTTTTTGAAATTTTTGATTTCCAATTAATTTTTCAAAGGATTTAGTTTTTTTTGCTTTGATTTTATATTGAATCCCTTGTGAAATTGCTTTTTCAAGCGTATTGAGTGAATCGTCTAATCGAGAAAGCATTGCAAGATTACAAGATTTATCAAAAAGAACATCCCCGTTCTTAGGATAATCCTGTAAAATAAGATCACAGCAGTAGATTGATTCTTCAAAATTATTTAGTGAAAATAAAATTCTTTCTTTATGATATAGAACGATATTGTATTTGGGATTATTTTCCAAAATAGTGTTGCAATAAATTAATGCATCAGTAAATGAGCCTTTTTTTCTTAAGGAAGATATTTTGTTAACTAAAACAGATAGATCATTTGGGTCTAATTTTAATGCAATATCATAACATTGAATGGCACCATCATAATTTTTTAGCTTATTTAGTGCGTATCCCTTGTTGTTAAGAGATGCAATATGATATGGATCGTTATGTAAAATTTCATCATAATAAACAATCGCTTCGTGTAATTTTCCTTTTAGAAATAATCTATTTGCTTCATCAAGAAGAGAATCAATTTTTGGATTGCCAGTCATAATTGATTCTAAATTATGGCTTCATTAAGATTTTGCCAAAGAGGCCTTTTCCAGTTAACATTTTGGTGTGAGCTTCTGCTGCTTGCTCAAATGTATAAACAGAATCAATAATTGACTTTATTTTTCCCTGTGACATCCAATACAGAGCCTGCTCTAATTCAGATCTAGTTCCCTGAGTTGAGCCTAAAATATTAATTCCTTTGAAAAAAATATGTCGTAAATCGGTTTTAGCGTCATATCCGGTTGTTGCCCCAGTCGTAACAATAGTTGCACCATACTTTAACAAAGTCAATTCCTTATTCCAATGCGAACCGCCAATATGCTCAAAAATTATATCTATCCCAGGAACATCACCAAATGGTTTGATAATTTTTTTAGCAATCTCACGAACTTCTTTATGCCAATCTTCTTTTCTATGGTCTACAGCATAATCAGCTCCTAGTTCTAATAATTGATTTAATTTGTCAGGACTAGCAGTTGCAATTACGGTACAGCCAAATAATTTAGCTATTTGAATTCCATAATTTCCCACGCCAGAACTACCACCCATGATCAAAACTAATTGTCCTGGTTGAATCTTTGCTCTACCAACCAGCATATGCCAGGATGTAAGTAAAGTCATAGAAGCTGCAGCTGCTGATTCATACGTTACATTATCAGGTATTTTTACAACATTTACTTCTGGCAAATGTGTAACTTCGCAATACCCTCCCCAAAGTGGACCAGTTTCAAATCCCCAAATTTTTCTCTGCTTGCAATCATATTCTCTTCCACTTGTGCATAATTTACAAACTCGACATGACATATTTCCATGAGATACAACTCTATCACCAATTTTGATATTTTTTACATCCTCACCTATTGCAATTACTTCTCCTGCAGCATCAGTACCAGAGATGTGAGGTAATGGTACAGCTAAAGGTTTTCCTCTCATCCCCCAAATATCATCATAATTCAAAGAGGCACATTTTACTTTGAAGACAACTTCATTTTGCTTTGGAGTAGGTTCAGGAATATCTTTAATTTTTAAAATTTTAGAAAAATCATCATCTATTGTATAATTATCATATACTAGGGCTTTCATGATTATTTCAAACTTTTTCCGGTTATATGATTTGTCAAATTAGGCTCAAACCACAAACAATTATAATCATAACTCCAAAAAATACAACATGTCTGAAATAGCTGCACTTCCAGGAGATAAAATAGCATCTATTGAAGAGTATGAAACAGGCTACAATACTTTTGATGACGGAGATATGGTTCGTGCATCAACGGTAGGTAAGACAGAACTGGACAAAGAAGCTAGAGTTGCAAACATAAAACATCCAAAAATGATATCAATTCCAAAAGTAGGAGACATCATAATAGGAACTGTAGCAGCAGTAATGTCTTCTATGATCGCAGTATCAATTGATTACATTAATGGTAAACCAACAACTTCAAAAGTTGAGTGTATTTGTTCAACAAGAAATCTTAGAAAAAAGAATGTTGCTTTGGTAAACGATATTGTTACACTAAAAATTTTGAATCATCTAAACGGTACAATTCATGCAACAATTGAGGAACCACACTTGGGGGTATTATTTACAAAATGTAGAAAATGTGGTAAAAAAGTAGTCCAGATGCGTGATGCCATAAAGTGTACAGAATGTTCTTGGATTGATGAAAGAAAACTTTCAACAAATTATGGCAACAGTGATTTCGTAAAGCTGAGAGAGTAAGAAATGAAAAGTGTTTCGTTCCAAGGTGAACGAGGAGCATATAGTGAAGCAGCAGCTAAGGCATTTTTCAACACAGAGATTAATGTAGTACCCCTTCCAACCTTTGCAAAAGTTTTAGAAAATACAATACAAGACAAAACAGAGTATTCTATTTTACCAGTAGAAAATTCATTGGAAGGAAGTATTGGAGAAAGTTATGATTTGCTGTATTCAACATCACTTAATGCTATAGGTGAGATATATCATAGGATTGAACATTGCTTGATAGGAAGTGGTTTGTTAGAAGAGATAGATACAGTTTATTCCCATCCACAAGCACTTGGACAGTGTAGGAATTTTATTGAAAAACACAACATGAAGGCAGTACCTTCGTATGATACTGCAGGAAGTGTAAAGATAATCAAAGAATTGAATAAAAAAAACATAGCATGTATTGCAAGCAAAGATGCATCTAAGATTTACAATATGCCTGTAATTTCAGAAAACATTGCCAATAATCTGAATAATTATACCAGATTTTTGATATTATCAAAAAACAGTAAGGAAGAAACTGGAAAAGACAAGACATCAATAATTTTTTCAATAAAACATGAACCAGGATCTCTGCACAGAATTATAGAAAAATTTTACAATTATAATGTGAATTTAACAAAAATTGAATCACGACCTACCAAGACAAATACATGGGAATATAATTTCTATGTAGATTTTGAAGGACATGCAAAAAATCCAAAGATTGCAGAGATGTTAGTAAAAATCAAAGATGAAACATTATTTATGAAAATACTTGGATCTTATCCTTCTGCAAAGTTAAACTAGAATCCTTTTGGCTTTCTTAAAGTAAAACCCATGCTAAATCCAATAATGATAATCCCAGATATTATTACCATAAGATCATAAGTAAACCATATTGGATCTGAACTTCTAATCAAAACACCAGTAATAATTAATTCAGAATCACCAGTATTTTGAATCTTAATTTTTGTCTCACCATCCGCTAAATGAACCCAATCTAGAGTTAATGGTTCATCGATACGATTTTTGAATGATTCCATTGTTTTTTCTGAATTTTTAGGAGGAATTTGTAATCCAGTGCTTGGACTCTCAAGTCTAAGATCAAAAGCATCACCTGAAATTTCCATATGTTGTGGAGTGTGATCTGGAGCAGGAATTGTATAAAATGTAGAATCTCCTACTGCAACAACATAATTTTCGTTAATTGTAATTGTTCCAATATGCGAAATTAACGAAAAACCTCCAATTGCAATAATAACACTTCCTACAATAATTCCAATAATGGTTCTTTTGGATAACACAAATGAATGATTTGAAATGCAGTTTAAAAAATTACCGGAAAGGAGAATTAATTTTTAGCATGCCACAAAATGAAAGTCATGGACAAATATCTTTGAACTAGAACTAAATCATGCAAACTGCAACCCAATGTAAAACCGTCATAGAGCCAGAAACATCAATTCTAGTTAGAAGAGAGCCCAAACACGCTCTTCTAACTAGTGAGCTAAAAATCAATCCAAATGTAATGGGGTTATCATGTCTTGTTATGGATGAAGAGTACTTGGATTATGCTTATCAAAATAAGAGGAGGTGTACTTGAAAAGAATGAAAACAATATTAGGAATATCCTTAATGACTATCTTGGTAACTGGTTTAATTGCTCCTACATTACAAGAAGCACACGCTTATCCAGTAAAAGCTGATAATTCTGAAAAATTAAAACCAAAATCATTTGGTATAAAAATAAAGGACAAGATACCAGCGATGGATTCACAAAACATCAAACATAATATCTTTGATGGAATAAAACATGAAGAAGTCAAAACATATAAGAAAATTTATGCAGAAGCATATGCAAAACAGGCTTTGAAGAAACTCTACAAATTAGGATAGTATCTTTTGTAGATCTTATTTTTTCATAATTTTTTAATTAATTTTAGTTTTTAAAATATTAACTACATTAGAGATACGTCATGTGGTTGACTTTCAGCAAACCCAGCTCTAGACATTTTGATAAATTCTGCATTTGCTTGCATTTGTGGAATTGTGTGTGCTCCACAGTAGCTCAGACCAGAACGAACGCCACCAGTTAATTGTTTTAAAATATCTGTCACTGTTCCTTTGTATGGAACCATTGCTTCAACTCCTTCTGCAACATAATCATTAAGATCTTCATCAAATGAAATTGAACCCGTTTCTTTTGATTTTCTCCCTAATGAAGCTCCAAGTGAAGCCATCCCGCGATATATCTTGAATCGTTTGCCATTTTTAGTCAATACAGTACCAGGTGACTCATCTGTACCTCCAAGCATACTGCCTACCATTACAGAAGATGCACCTGCGGCTAATGCTTTTGTAGCATCACCTGATGTTCTAGTTCCACCATCAGAAATAATTGGGATGTCATAATCTTTTCCAATCTTTGCACAGTCCATTACTGCAGTTAATTGCGGTACTCCAGAACCTGTAATTACTCTAGTAATACAGATTGAGCCAGATCCTACACCAACCTTTACTGCATCTACTCCAGCCTTAATTAGATCCTCAGCGCCTTGCGCAGTTGCAATATTTCCAGCAATTAATTCACATTTAGGAAATGCCTTTTTGATATTACGAATTGTGCTTATTGCGTTTTCACTATGACCATGTGCAATATCAACAACTAGTACATCTGCACCTGCCTCTAGCAGTGATTCTGATCTTTCCATAAAATCGCCTTTTACACCTACTGCGGCACCAACAAGAGGCCTTCCTTTCTTATCTTTTGATGCAGAAGGATAATCTTCAATATTTGTAATGTCTTTGCTTGTAATCAAACCTTTAATTGAACCATTTTCATCAATTATTGGTAATTTTTCAATTCTATGTTGGTGTAAAATTTTCTTTGCTTCATCCAAGCTTACACCTAGTTTAGCAGTTACAACATCTTTGGTCATAACATCTTTGATAAGATGAGTAGTATCAGTTTCAAACAAAAGATCCCTATCTGTAACTATTCCAACCAATTTGGAATTTGAGTCAATAACTAAAAGACCAGAAATCTCTTTTTCTTCAGCATAGTTTATTGCATCTTGAATAGTTTTATCGTGATTTATTACATATGGATTTTCAATCATTACGCTTCCTGAACGCTTTACTTTTAGAACTTCATTTGCCTGTTCTTTAATTGTCAAAAATCTATGAATTATTCCTATTCCTCCAGCCCGAGCCATTGCTACTGCCATAGCAGATTCAGTTACCGTATCCATGTTTGCACTAACAAATGGAATGTTAATTGAAATATTACGAGATAATTTTGTTTTTAAATTCGTTTGAGATCTGCTAGTGATATCTGAATATTTGGGTACGAGAAGAACGTCATCAAAAGTTAATCCTTCTTTGAATTCCAATGAAACCTTGTAAAGATGGTCTAAGATGGATTATAAGCCTTTGTGTCTTCGGGACAGTTTTGTTGCAATAGTAATGACGTCTTTTGTTTCTGCCACATTATGAGTACGAATAATATCAGCGCCATTAAGAACAGAAATGGCTTCTGCTACAAGGGAACCACTTAATCGATCGGATAGATTTTTCTTACTCAAAAGTTTTCCAATAAATGATTTGTTTGAAACTGAGATCAAAATTGGATACCCCATCTTAATAGATTTTAAATTTTGAATAATTAAGAGATCTCTGTCTATCCAATTAGATTTAATTTTTGTAAAAAAAGATCCTCTACCAGATTTTCTAAAAAAACCGATAGCAGGATCTAAAACAATCTTACTTGATGGAATACCAGCAGTCTTTGCAAGTGCAATACTTTCTTTTAATAGATTTTTAGTCGAGTGCGGATCTCCAGATACCGTTTTTGAATCAAAAGCACATAAAACAAGTGACGGAGAATAATTTTCTATCACATTAATCATTTGATCATCATATTTTAAACCAGAAATATCATTAATTATTTCAATTCCATATTCTAAAGCAGACTTTGCAACATTTGCCCTACATGTATCAACTGATATTGGTAGATTAGATACATTTTGAATAACTTTAATTGCATCTAGAATTCTTTTTGTTTCTAATTTTTCAGATATTAATGTTGAAAGATATGGTGCAGTAGACATTCCTCCAACATCAATAAAATCTGCACCATCAATTTCCATCTGTTTTATTGTATTTGCAATCTGGTATTTTGTTACTTTAATTGATTTTTTGTAAAATGATTCAGGACTAGTGTTTAAAATTGCCATTATTCGGACTGGATTCTTCCCTCCTACGCCTATTTTTCCAAGCTTAGTCACATGATTTATCATAAACCATGTCAATTTGAGTCATATGGTGATTGTCGGGTGGAATGAAAAATATGCAGAGATTCGAAAAGAATTCAAATATAGCGAAGAACAAGATAAAGAATCAGCAATAATTTTAGATTCAATTTTAAGGAAAAATATTTCCAATAAAAAAATCAGAGATAAAATACATGGTAAAACAGTGTTTGTAATAGGTGCCGGTCCTTCATTGTCATTAGCCATACCAAAATTAAAAAAATTTAAAAAAGTTGTAAAAATTGTAGCCGATAGCGCAGTAAAGCCATTGATTGAAAATGGGATCAAACCAAACATTGTCATAACAGACTTGGATGGAGACGAGTATTCTTTAAAAAAAGTTGGTAAAACAGATTCAATTTTTGTGGTTCATGCACATGCCGACAATATTAGTAAATTACAACTTGCTAAAAATTTTAAAAATTGTATTGGAACAACACAAACAAAGCCATTTAAAAAAATACAAAATTTTGGTGGCTTTACTGATGGGGATAGAAGTGTTTTTCTTGCAAATCATTTTGAGGCAAAGAAAATTATTTTATTCGGAATGGATTTTGGAAAAAGAATTGGAAAATATTCCCAAACAAAAGCATCTGAAAGACAAATCAAATTAAAGAAATTAAGAAGAGCTAAATTGCTTTTGGAATGGCTATCAGAAAATTCAAGATCGCAGTTATTTACAACATCAAGCCAAATTAACGGATTTGAAAAAATATCATATAATGAACTTGATATTATAATTACCTAGAATGCATTTAATACCCATATACATATCAAAGAAATTATGAAGTTTTCAGATGAGCAAATACAAGATATTATTGCCATGAGAGACAACATCGTCAAACAAATGGATAAGCATCAAAACGCTATTGAGACATTACAGAAAAATTTGGCAATTTTAGATTCAATATTAAAAGAATCTAGTTTTACGAAAGCTTCTGCCATTAAACAAGTAAAACCATCTGAATCATCAAAAAAGATCCCTAATGAGCCTACTGAAAAATTAGAAAAAAGTACAATTCCAATAACTAGTGGAAGCGATGGCAAGATTATTGCGAATGCTTACATCACACCTGATCAAGTTTCAATAATTTTAGCAGAAAATATGGAGATAAATGTAGATACTCCACCTTTCAAATCATTCTTCATCGATAGAATCATTGGAGAGATGAAACGAAAAGATTCTATGGAAGCTGAAAATGGCAAAATCCAAAAAGAATCAGTTATTGATTATATTATTAACAAAAATGGTTCAGATATACGAGAAATAATCATTAAAAATTACAGACAAAAAGAAAGAGTAAATGAAATAATCAACACCGCAGGATGGTCACTTACACGAATGCTTGAAAAAATCAAAAAGTGATTTTATGGATAAGATTGTAGTTTTAGATTTTGGATCTCAATATAGTCATTTGATCTGCAGAAGAATAAGAGAATTTTCAGTGTATGCAGAGCTAGTCCCTTTTGATATAAGTCTTGAAGAATTACAAAAACATAATCCTAAAGGAATTATTTTTTCTGGCGGTCCATCAAGTGTCTATAACTCCGATGCTCCAGTTCCTGAAAATAAAATTTTTGATATGAATTTACCATTACTAGGAATCTGTTATGGACATCAATTAATTGTAAACAAGTTTGGAGGAAAGGTAAAAAGGGCTAACAAAGAATATGGTTCATCACTATTAACAATCGATAATGATAAGAACCTGTTAAACGGAATTGGAGGTTCAGTTAGGGCATGGATGAGTCATGGCGATGAGGCAGAGCAAATACCTCCTGGATTCAAAGTTATAGGACACACAGAAAGTGCAAAAGCTGCAGCAATTGCTTCAGAGGAAAGATCAATCTATGGAATTCAATTTCATCCGGAGGTGGTTCACACAGAGCAAGGAACTGAAATTCTCAAAAATTTTGTTTTGAAAGTTTGCGGAGCTAAACAAGATTGGACAATGGAGGGATTCATAGATTCTGCTGTGAATAAAATTTCAAAAATCGAAGGAGATGTTTTATGCGGTGTTAGTGGTGGAATAGATTCCACAGTAGCTGCTTTACTTATTCACAAGGCAATTGGCAATAGACTAAAATGTGTTTTTGTAAATAATGGCCTATTACGATTAAACGAAGAGATAGAAATCAAAGAGATGTTTGAAAAAAATTTTAATGTTAATTTTACAATGGTTGATGCTGTTCAAGATTTTTTAAGTAAATTAAAAGGCATTGAAGATCCTGAGAGAAAAAGGAAGATCATAGGTGAAGAATTTATCAATGTTTTTACAGATTTTGCAAAAAATAAAGGACCTTTCAAATGGCTTGCACAAGGTACGTTGTATCCAGATGTAATAGAGAGTGGAGTTTCAAAAGGTCCTGCTGCAGTGATAAAATCCCATCACAATGTTGGAGGACTACCAGATTGGCTTGATTTAGAAATTTTAGAACCATTACGTGAGTTATACAAAGACGAAGTTAGAAAAATTGCTAAAATTTTAGGTGTTCCAGAAAAACTTTTCATGCGACATCCATTTCCAGGACCAGGACTTGCCGTAAGAATTATCGGTGAAGTTACTCCAAAAAAACTGCAAATATCAAAAGTAGCAAGTAAGATTGTCGAAGATGAATTGATAGTATCTGGATTTTACGGTAAAGTCTGGCAAGCATATGCAGCAGTAGGCGATGATAAAGCGGTAGGCGTAGTTGGTGATGAGAGAAAATATGGAAATATTGTAATGATCAGAGTAGTAGACTCTATTGATGCAATGACAGCGGATTGGACAAGATTACCACATGAATTACTAGAAAAAATCAGCAATAGAATCACAAATGAGGTAGAAGATGTAACATGGGTAACATATGCTATTTCAAGTAAACCTCCTGCAACGATTGAGCCACAATAAAACAATTACATACTTTCAAACAGCTCAGAAAGATTGTTCTCAAGTTTGATGTTTAAAAGACCTTTTTAATATAAAATAATTATAATTAATTCATGATAACAATTCCTAGGGAAATTAAAGAGTTTATTGAATTACAAGGAATTTTTGCAGTAGGAACTACTGGAGTAAATAACATACCAAATATTTCGCCAAGAATTTTTTTTAGGGTTGATGAAAATGTTATCTATTGGCTAGATTTTTTTAAACATAAATCTTACAAGAATATACAAGCAAATCCATGGGTCACTATCTCTGTTTTTAATAAAGATGATTTGAAAGGATTTCAATTTAGAGGAATTGTAAATTTTATAACAAATGAGCCAATAAAATCAGAAATCAAAGAATCAATCATCAAGAAAATATTAGAAAAAAATTCATCAGAGAAAATAAAAAAATTGAGTGAAAAAATAGAAGTTCAAGTCATACGATTTGAGCCAAAAGTATGTTACTCATTAAATCCAGATGAATTTAGTGATATGTGTATAGGATCTGACGTAGATTCTACACAATTGTTTCAAAAGTAATCCATTAATAATCAAATTTTTTTGAGATTAGTATGGGTTTTCATGTATTTGATACATATGTAAAATCTAAAGATGGACACACTATGCATTTTGATGTAATAACTGACAAAAATAATATAGAAAACGCAATCATGTTTGCAAAAGAATGGCTACATAGCATTGGAGAGAAAGATGCTGTGGTTACAACAAAAGAGTGTAGATTTTGCCATACACAATCAGTATCTGAAGAAATAGAAATTGAGATAATGACAAATGGCTATTTTATTGCAAAGATGGAAGGTTGCCCTAATTAAAATATGAAAAATTATGCATGCTATTTGGTTTACATTTTCGAAAAGCGATAGAGGGTATCTAAAAAATACAATTGATGAAATTTCAGAAAAATATCATGCTCCAAAATTTGAACCGCATATTACAGTTTATGGATTAATAGATACAGAAATTAATAAAATTGATAAAATTGCGAAAGAAGTTGTTTTAAATCAAAATTCATTTTTAGTTAAAAAATCAGAAATTTTGCAGTCTGAGGAATTATGGAAAACAGTATTTATTGAATTAAAATCAAATGAACAAATGGATTTAATTCATAAAAATTTTAAAAAATATTTTGATAAAATATCAAAATATGAGTTCAAACCACACATAAGTCTAATTTATAAAATCTTATCAATTGAAGAAAAAATAAAAATAATAAATAATTTAGATGTTAAAAATGAATTTCAAGTAAATAAATTAGCAATACAAAAATTTTCTCCAGATATAAAAAAATGGAAAATTGTAAAAGAATATAATTTAAAAAATAATCAAATGTAAAAGAGTCGATTATAAAATTTTATAATAATGCTGCACCAAATACTCCAGCAGAATCACCTAATTTGTTTTGTAAAATTGGCGTATCAACTAAATCTGAAAAAACTTTCTGATATACTGAATCTTTTCCTTCAGTGTATAAAAAATCAATATTAGATAAGCCTCCTCCTAAAACAATTACATCAGGATCCAAAATATCGATAACATTTGCCAAACCAAATCCAAAATTTTCCAAAAACTCATCTTTCCATTGTTTAGAATTATGGATATTTTGTAAAATTTCAGGCATGTTTTGTGATTTTCCAGTAAGTTCTTTCCATCGTTTTTCTAATGCTGGACCACTAATGTATGTCTCAACACAGCCTTTCTTTCCACAATAACAATTATTTCCATTTTGATGTAGTGTATGATGTCCCCATTCGCCTGCAATGTTTGTCCTACCTTGGTGAATCTTTCCATTGATTACTATTCCTCCACCCACACCAGTACCCATAATGATGCCAAAAACTACATCAAATCCTTTTGCAACACCTAATGTAGCTTCAGCCATTGCAAAACAATTTGCATCGTTCTCCATAGATATTTTTTGACCTAATTTTTTTTCTAAATCCTCTTTAAGTGATTTTCCAATAAGACATTGAGTATTACTGTTTTTTATCAATCCAGTTTTTTTTGAAATTGCACCAGGGGAGCATATTCCTATAGAATAATTTTTCACGTTTGTTAAAAGTTCAGAACTCAATGAAGTTATTGTATCTAGTATTTGGGAATAATCATTTCTTGGGGTTGGAACTCTTTTTCTTTGAATAATGTTTAGATTTTCATCTAGTAGAATTGCCTCTGTTTTGGAACCGCCTAGATCTATTCCTAGTTTGTACAACAATAATTCAATACGGTTAGGATTGCTTAAGTTTTAGCTAAATTTGTTAAATTGTTTTATCGTGCGCCAGAGACAGAAATTACATCATCTATTCTGAGAATCATGCATGCAGCTTCTGTTGCCGATTTAATTATTTGTTCTTTTACTGCTAGTGGTTCTACAACATCTATAGAGAGCATATCAGCAATTTTTGTATTTCTTGCATCGATTCCAGTCCATTTACGACCTTGGTTTTGTTTTGCTCTTAGTGTAGCCATCGTATCAATTGGATCCATTCCAGCATTTTCTGCTATTGTAAGAGGAATAATTTCAAGTGCTTCGGCATATTTTTTGATTGCAAGTTGCTCTCTGCCATCAAAACTATCTGCCCATTCTTTAAGTTGTGATGCTGCGTATGATTCGGGAGCTCCACCACCTGCAACAATTTCTGGTTTTTCAATTACATCTTTTACTACCATTAAGGAATCATGTATGGAACGGTCAACTTCATCAATGACTCTTTGTGAACCACCCCTGATAAGCAAAGTAACAGATTGTGGATTTTTACATCCTTCAACAAATACCCATTTATCAGATTCAACCTTCTTCTGATGAGCAATATCAGCAGTACCAAGATCTTTTTCTGTGAGATCATCAAGGTTAGAAATAACACGTCCACCTGTTGCTTTACCAAGTTTTATCATATCACTTTCTTTAACACGTCTAACTGCCATGATACCATATTTTGCTAAATAGTGCTGTGCAATATCATCAATACCTTTTTGGCAAATTAATACATTAACACCAACATTGTGAAGTTTGTCAACCATTGTTTTGAGCATTCTATTTTCTTCTTCCAAAAACATTTGCATTTGTGTTGGATCTGTGATTCTAATTTCTGAACTCATCTCAGTCTTTTCAATTTCTAAGGCGGAATTCAACAATGCAATCTTTGCTTTCTCAACTTTTGTTGGCATTCCACTATGAACAACTTCTTTGTCTAAAACAATACCTTTGATAATTTGGGTATCGGTAATGGAACCACCGGCTTTCTTTTCAACTTTAATATTTTCAAGATCAACTGAATAGATTTCTGCTTTCTTTGTTGCAACTTTTAATATTGCATCGACTACAATTTTAGAGAGTACATCGCTATCTTCTGAGATTAATTTAGACTGCATACTGGTTGTGGCAATTTTGAGAAGCGTTTCTCTATCATCAGGCAGGATTTTTTTTGCCATTTGAGAATAGATCTCCAATGTCTTTTCAGCTGCTGCTTGATAGCCTTCAATAATTACAGAAGGATGAACATCTTTTTTAAGAAGATCTTCTGCTTTGGCTAAAAGAGCACCACCAAAAACTACTGATGATGTTGTTCCATCTCCTACTTCATTATCGACTGTTTTTGAAATTTCTACCATCATTTTGGCAGCTGGATGTTGAACATCAATTTCTTTTAAGATGGTTGCACCATCATTAGTAATAGTAACATCGCCTAAGGAATCAACTAGCATCTTATCTAATCCTCGTGGTCCTAAACTACTTCTAACTAATTCAGCAACTAGTTTAGCAGCAGCAATATTGTTATGTTGAGCGTCCTTACCTTTTTGTTGTAATGCACTCTCTTTTAGAACTAAAACTGGTCCATTTGGAGTTTGTTGAATTGATGCCATTTAGATAAACTACAATCCTCGTGATCCCCCTTTTTAACATTACTTAGCAGATTGGGTTAATGTAAGATCGTTTCTTTACATCGATAATCCCTCCAGAAAGTATTCGAATCGAGGGAAGAGCAAGAAATGGTAAGAAAAGCGGGATCAAATGAGGTCGTGAAAACTTGCATCCAGAATCTATAATTGAATTATTTATTTGTTGAAAATTAGCTAAAACTTTTTCAAACGATTCAGTAGAAATAATTCCTGCCAATTGTAATGGTAATGATGCAATAACTTTTCCAGATTTTACTACGACAAGTCCTCCTTGATTTTTGATAAGAATATTTGCAGCTATGGACATATCAGAATCATTAGATCCAATTACAATCATGTCGTTTTCATGAAAACTCCAAGTAGATGCAAATGCACCTATATCTGCTCCAAAATTTTCAAGAAATCCTATAGCATGTTTGTTAGTTCCATGAATTCTATCAAAAGAAGCTACTTTCCACACATCCTTATCCAAAGAAGTTAAAACGTTTCCATTTTCAGTAAATAATTCAACAGAACCAAGTTTTGTTATAATTTCAGTTTGCATAAAAATAGTATTTGCAAGAACACTTTTCTTTTTTGACTTAATTACAAAATCTGCAGGAGATAGTTTTTTTAATTTGATAGTTTTTTTAATCCATGGAGGAATTACTTTTTTCTTTACCGAAGTAACTATTCTACCGTTAGATACAACTAATTTTCCACCTACAAAGACTTTGTTAGGCTTTACAGATTTTAAATCATCAAAAATCAAAATATCAGCAAGCTTTCCGGGAGCAATACCACCAAGATCCTTATTCATGTTATAATAATCAAAGCAGTTTTTTGATGCCATTGAAATAGCATCAATAGGATTTAGACCAAGTTTGATAGATTCCCTTACACAATGATCAATATGACCATACTGTACCAAATCTATAGGATCAAGTCCATCAGAACAAAACATCAATCTATCCAGATTAATTCCATGAGACAAAACATGTGGAATAATTTCTTTTAAGTCACGCCTAATTGACCCTTCTCTAATCATAATCCACATTCCTAGACGTAATCTTTCTAAAACCTGATCAAAATTGATAGGTTCATGACAAGATAGAATTCCAGACGCAATGTATGCATTGAGTTTTTTTTCACTTGCTCCAGCAGTATGTCCATTAATTATACAATCAGATTCCAACATAGCACTCAAAGATTTCATTGTTTTTGGATCTCGTAATGTTACTTTGGTCCATGAAAAAACTTCTCCTAGTCCTAAAACATGAGGATGTTTTACTGCTAATTTTTCTTGTGATAATGATAAAGTTTTACTATTACTAAATTTTCCATCTACTGGTAGACCTCCTGGAACAACTTGAAATATTCTAATTGGTAAATTTTCACCAAGTTTTAGAAACTCTTGAAATCCTTTGTATCCAGATACACTAACGATGTCAATTGGATCTGAGAAAAGTGATGTTACACCACATAATAGTGATTTTTTTGCAAGTTCGGATGGTAAAACAAATTGATCTATGTGTAAGTGTGGATCAGCAAAACCTGGTGCCACATATTTTTCTTCAATATCAATAATAGTTGTTTTTGAACCAATTGCATGTCCAGCATCTGGTCCCACATATGCTATACGATCATCTACTATTGCGATCTGAATTTTTGGAATAATTTCTTTAGTATAAACAGACACCAATGAACAGTTTTTTAACACAAGATCTGCTTTTTTGTCACCCATAGCTACTGAATTTAATGAAGAAATCGAATTTGCTAGGCTCGAAGTCACAAATTTTCTTAGATTATGCACCTATTATAGATTCAATGCTTAAATTACCGTTGAGGCGGTTTTTTTCATATGAACATACCCAAGGTTATGCGAAAGTATTGTGCAAAATGCAAAACACATACTGAGCAAAAAGTCTCCATATACAAGGCTGGAAAAAGAAGAGGTTCAGCAAGAGGAGAACGTAGACATGCTGAGCGTAAACGAGGGTATGGTGGACAAAAATTCCCAAAACTTGCAAAACCTGCAAAAACTACAAAGAAAGTAACTCCAATAATGACATGCACAGTATGCAAAAAGAAATATAATAAAATAGGCATTAGAATAAGAAAATTTGAGTTGGTGGCAGCATGAAAAAAGATCACGTTGAAATTCCAAAGCCATCAAGTAAATTTCAGAAAGTCAATTGTAATGAATGTGGTGAATTACAAGTGGTATATTCTCATGCATCACAAGTTGTCGTATGCAATTCTTGCGGTAATAATATTGCAGAACCAACAGGTTCTAAAGCAAAAATTAATGGTAAGATCTCAGGTAGTGCTGAGTAAATCATAATCTTGTTTTGTATTTAGATTAAAAGCAATTCTTTTGTCATCAATTATTATAAATTTTTCAGATACATTTTCCATAGATAAAATTTTTTTTGCGTTTACTAGTGAAATCCCAGAATAACAGCATTGATGATTCTCAAACTCAAACCAATAATCAGATGAAAGATGTAAGGAATCAAGAAATTTTTTTGTAATAATGATTGATGTCCAAACATTTTCTAAATTACATTGAGTTGTAATTTTTTTTATAATATCACCATCTAAAAATGGTAAATCAGCTGATGTAATCAAAACAAAATCATTTAACGATTTAAGCACTAAATTAAGATCATTTACATATCCAGCACCAGGAGTATTAAAAAGTTCAATATCATTTTCTTCTAAAAATTTCTTTGTTTGGGGGGAATTAGAACTGGTGATTGCCATTATTTTTGAAAAGCAATTAGAATCTCTTAAAGCATCAAGAACATGAAGAATTACAGGCTTTTTATATTTTAAAAGGAGTTTTTCTCCAGTTAAGCTCATTCTACTTCCTTTGCCTCCTGCCATCACGATACCAATCATACTGAAACAAAGACCAAAAGAGATGCTAGTCGTGTCAATTCATTAGTAGCTCCAAAAACATCTCCAGTAATTCCTCCAAAGCTACGAGTACTCAAAATAACTAGAAACATAGTTAAAGTTACGCCTATCCCAAATACGAGTAAACCTGTATTACCAGCAAGCAAAATCATAGGGATTAAAGTAATAATAGCTGCTACTAACAATTTACTTTTATTTTTCATCATCTCGACAAAAGGAGAATTAGAACCTAGAGATGCGGATTTTCCGATACTTGCCATTAAAACCATTGAAAATTTTGCAATTATTTCACTTAGTAAAATTGCTAAAAATAATTGATATCCAGTAGATAATGATATCACGATTAACAATCCCACAATATGCAAAACTATTGTTACCATTCCTGCAGAACCAGTAGAGAGATCTTTCATTGCTGCAAGTTTTTGCTCTTTTGTGCCTTTTACCATTAAACCATCAGCAAAATCTGCTAAACCATCAGTATGATGTATACCTGTAAGTATTGCAAATGAAGTAACAACTAGTAAACTTACTATCAATGGATCTAAAAATAATGATAGTCCAAATCCTATTGATCCAACAATTAAACCAATTACAATTCCGACAACAGGAAAAATATACATGTATTTTGCAATTGTTTTAAGATTTGAATCACCAATTGGAATGATAGTCAGAAATGAAAAAACAGAGCCAATTTCCTTAAGCATGAATCCACCAACCTAAATATGATAAAAGTAAAAGAAGTGGAACTACAATCAATCCACAAAATAATATCGATGTAACTTTCATTATTAAAATTGCTGACCTGACATGATCTTTAGTAAATGAAATATTTCCATCACCTAATGAATAGTGATCCAGTTTTTCAAATTTTGTTCCTAATGCTCCTGCAATAGCTGCCATTGGATATCCAGCATTAGGACTTTCAGTTTTCTTTCCATCACGAATCATTATTTCAAAAGATTTTTTCCAATTATTTCCTAGAATCATCGCACTGACTACCATGATAAATCCAGTAAGTCTTGATGGAATGTAATTCAAAATTGTATCACATTTTGCTCCAAACCACCCAATATTTTTGAAAATATCTGACTTGTACCCAATCATTGAATCAGCGGTATTAATTACTCTATAAACAAAGGCACCAGGTAAACCAAAAAATGCAAAATAGAAAAGAGGTCCAGTTATACCATCAACCGTATTTTCGCTTATACTTTCTAGTACGCCTGAATATACGTGATTTTTATCAAGATTTTTAGTATTTCTTTTTACGATCATTGATAGATTATCTCTAGCAGAAGAGATGTTGTCTTGCTCTAGTGCAGTAACAACTGCTATTGCATGTTTTTCCATTCCTTTTATTGCAATAGTTGATTTTAGCAATACACTTCCTGCAATTACTGAAATAATTATGTAGATGTAATCGATAGAAATTAAGTTAATTCCAATTTCTAAAAAAATAACTAATGAAATAACTATCCCAATAGAAATTAAAATGATGAAAATACCACCAAGTTTTTCCAAATTTTCTGATGAATTTTTTGTATGAGGGGTCAATTTTGCAATTAATGATCCAATCCACGCAGTAGGGTGAAATTTATTTCTTGGATCACCAACTGTGAAATCTAATACGAGGGCAAAAAATACAATTAGGATTGATTCAATTATCAATTAATCATCCTCTCTATTTCAGCAATATTCAAATTTGATTTTACTAATTTACTAAGTTTAACAATTTCATTTTCTATTTTAACAAGATTTTTCTTATTCCAAGTCAAATTCTTAGCATTAGCATTCAAAGAATCTTCCTCAGGCAAATCTAAGTTAATCATCGGTATAGTACCTAATATTGGGCGATTTGTTATTTCTTTGATTTTTTTAAAACCTGGTTTTAGTATATTGATATCACCTCGAAATTTATTAATTACATAACCTTTGACTAACTTTTGATATTTTTTCTCTAAAAGAGCCATAGTGCCTACGATGCTGGCAAATGAACCTCCTCTATCAATATCTGAAATCAGTAATACTGAAGAATTTGATATTTCTGCCATTTTCATATTTGCAATATCAAATTTTTGCAAATTAATTTCAGTGGGAGAACCAGCTCCTTCCAAAATAATCAAATCATAATTTTTTTGAAGATGCTTAAATGATTTGGTAGCAATCGTTAGTCCTTTAGTTGTTACAAATTTTTTATAATATTCTGAAGCATGCATTTTTTTAAACAGTTTTCCATTGAGGTATACATCACTATAGTAATTTCCTTGAGGTTTCAACAAAATTGGATTTAGATTGGGGGTAATTTCACATCTAGCTGCTATTGCTTGGATTGCTTGAGCTCGAGATATTTCAAAATCATTTGTTTTATACGCATAATTTGACATGTTTTGAGACTTGAAAGGTGCTACTGAAAATCCCTTATCTGAAAAAATTCTACATAGAGATGTAACAAGGGTAGTTTTTCCAGATCCAGATGATGTTCCTTGTATCATTAGTGATTTCATAATCTCTCCAAAGCATTGATTAATTTTTGATTTTCTTGTCTTGTCTTTACAGCAATTCTGATATAATTATTATTTAATCCTCGAATTGTTCTACAGTCACGAACTAAAATTTTTTTTTCAAGTAGTTTTTTTTGTAGTATATTTGATTTTATTTTTGTTTTTATTAAAATAAAATTTGTAGAGGTATCAATACATTGAAAATTTTTTAGTTTAGAAATACTATTTATAAGATACATAGATTCTTTTTTGATTAATTTTTTAACTTTATTTAAATAAAAACTATCCAAAAGAGCGGCGGATGCTGCTTGTTGTGCCAATCCAGAAACATTCCAAGGAATATTAATTTTATTTAAAACTAATGCTATTTGTTTAGAACCTATTCCATAACCAATTCGCAATCCAGCTAATGCAAATGATTTTGTCAAAGATCTTAAAATAAATAAATTATGATATTTTCTAATTAGATTGATTATAGATTCATCATAATCTGGCACTAATTCAATAAAACATTCATCAACAAACACTAAAGTTTTCTGTTTATTTGCTACTATGATTATTTTTTGTAATGTTTTTTTTGAGAGTAGATTTCCAGTGGGGTTGTTTGGATTGCAGATGAAGATGCATCCATTATTTGGAATTTTAGAAATAAATTTATCAATATTTTTTTCTAGATCCATTGTTTTAAAAAATGTGATTTTTGCCCCACATAGTTTTGCTGCAGATTCATATTCACCAAATGTTGGAATAGGAATCAAAACAGGTGTTTTTTTGGATAAAAAAGTTCTACAGAAATTATAGATGATTTCTGTAGCTCCGTTTCCTACAACAATTTGAGATGATGGTATTTTGGTATAATTTTCTAGATTTTTTCTAAGTTGGTTAGAATCTGAGTCAGGATAGATTTGTATTGAATTAATCTGATTTTTTATTGTTTTACGAACAATAGAAGAAATTCCAAGTGGGCTAATATTTGAGCTAAAATCCACAATACCTGAATTTGGATTATTTATCGAAAATGGGCCTCCATGATGAATTCGTTTATGTTCAGAGATGTAGGGATTAATTCTCATAATTTGAAATATTCTGTGCTAATATAGTATGTTTTGCTTAAATTCAGAAAACGATTATTAATTGTATGAATGGATTTTTAGATCATGGATAAGAAAAGAGTTGCAATTGTAGGAGTTACAGGTTCAGTAGGTCAAGAATTTGTATTATCATTAAACAATCATCCTTGGTTTCAAGTTACACAGATAGCAGCATCAGAGCGATCTGCCGGAAAAAAATATCTTGAAGCAATCAGAGATCCCAATAGTGGAATAATTTCATGGGAAGTAGATGGACAAATTCCTGAATACATAAAAGAAATGACTGTAAAAAACATTAGCGAGTTAGATTTAACTCAATTAGACTTGGTGTTTTCAGCAGTTGAATCAAAGGCAGCTAGAGATATTGAAACCCAAATAGCAGCAGAGCTACCAGTTATTTCAACTAGTTCAGCTTATCGCTATGAAGAGGATGTACCAATTCTAATTCCTGGAATTAATGATGAACAATCAGAATTATTAGAAATGCAAAAAAAGAATAGAAATTGGAAGGGTTGGGTTGCACCTCTGCCAAATTGTACCACTACAGGTTTAGCAATTACTTTAAAACCACTTTATGAAAAATATGGTGCAAAAAAAGTGATGATGACTTCAATGCAAGCAATATCTGGTGCAGGTCGTGCTCCTGGTGTATCTGCAATGAATATCACAGATAACATCATACCATTCATTGCAAAAGAAGAAGAAAAAGTAAGAATTGAAACTAGAAAAATCCTAGGCAAATTGATAAATGGAAAAATTCAAGATGCCAACATTAGAGTAAGCTGTACATGTACTAGAGTTCCAGTAATTGACGGTCATACAGAATCAGTGTTTGTAGAAACTGAAAAGGAAATTGACTCACAAAGTGCCAAACAAGTTTATGATGATGCAAATAATGAAAGTACTGTAATTGGACTTCCTTCATCTCCTGAAAAGTATTATGCATTTCATGAAGATCCAACACGACCTCAACCAAGAATGGAACGTAGTGTGGGAGATGGTATGACGACGACAATTGGAAGAGTTGAAAAAGAAGAATTATTTGATCATGGATTAAAGTATGTGTTATTCTCACATAATAAAAAAATGGGTTCCGCAAAAGGAGCTGTTTTGTTAGCAGAGATGCTTTACAAAAAAGGTAAAATTTAGAGTATTTTTTGAAATTTTTACAATAATAACTTTATAAGAACCAGAAATCTAGATCGTTTCGAGAGTTTTAAATGGTAAAAGTTGATGATCTAGATTTACAAATTTTATCTGAGCTGTCTAATGATGCTTCAATTTCAATTCCAAGATTATCAAAAAAAATCAATGTAAATTCATCAGTAGTATACTCTAGAATTAAACGGCTGATAAAGCGTAAATTAATTGAACGTTTTACAATTGTCGTAAATGATACAGAACTTGGATATAATGTAAAGGCATTAACTGGGATAAATATGGATACAAAAAAACGAGATCATATAATTGAAGAATTGTTTAAAATAGAAGGAGTTAGAGAAGTTGCCGAAGTTACAGGAAGATTCGATATTCTTGTAACTATGTATGCAAAATCATTGGATCAAATGCATAAAATGGTATCAGAAAAAATTGGACGTATTGAAGGAATACAGTCATCAGAATCATTTATAGAAATGAAGTCACGTTCAAAAGCAATGCCATATAAGTCATCAAAGGATAGCGACTAACATTGCAAAAGCAAAAATCTGAATCTCGTGTTGCAGTATATTATGAATTAACTAAACCAAAAATTTGGTATTTGTTAGTTTTTACAGCATTTGGAGCTACTTTAACAGCATCCAATATTTACGGAATTGAAATTTCTTTACCTACATGGGCATTAATGCTATTTTCTGTTGCTGCTGGTTCTGCTGCAGCCAATACGCTAACTAACTATCATGATAGAGACATAGACGCAATCATGGAGAGAACAAAAAATAGACCTCTTCCTTCAAAAAGAATTCATCCAGCAGAGAAAGCAAGAAATTTTGGACTCGTATTAGCGGGAATCTCTCTTGTATTAGCATTTGGAATTTCATTTACAACAACTTTAGAACAAGGAATTTGGGCAACAGCCTTTATTGCATTTGGTTTGTTAAACAATATTCTTGTATATTCATACATGTTAAAACGAAATTCTAGAACAAATATTATTTTAGGAGGTTTATGCGGTGGCTCTCCACCAATGATTGGTTGGGTAGCAGTGACTATGACAGATTTATGGACAATGGGTTTAGCAATGGCAGGCCTTGTGTTTATTTGGATTCCAATGCATATTTGGGCTTTGACTTTACATTTCAAAGAAGATTACAATAAAGTTAATGTTCCAATGTTGACTGCTGTACAATCTGAAAAAACATCGGCAAGAGCAATAGCAGGATCAACTTTTGTTATGGTACTTTTTTCAATTGCACCATTCTTTTTAACAACAGAAAATGGAGAACCAATGGTTGGTCCAATTTATCTTTGGACTGCCATATCTTCAGGCGCTTTAATGATAATATTATCAGCATGGGTAATTGCAAAACCAATGGAAAAAGCATCATGGACTTTGTTTAAGTTTTCTAGTCCATATTTGGCAGTTTTGTTTATTGCACTAATGGTAGATTCAGCATTATAAAATACTGTTATTGATATC
>CAZQXU010000003.1:27758-33341 GCA_964597385.1 uncultured Nitrosopumilaceae archaeon
TTTGTTTATTGCACTAATGGTAGATTCAGCATTATAAAATACTGTTATTGATATCCAAACTGTTTAGCTCTTTTGTAATTTCAGAATGAGATTCAACAAGTAATTCAATTTCATGTTGTAATTTAGATGAATTCCAGTTAGATTTAATCAACGTAGTTAATTTTGTAACAATACTCCATTGAAGATTATTTTGTTGATCAATTAACTCAAGAAATCTTTTCCCTTTCTCATCTTCGGACATAATTTTTTGACATTATACAATCATAAAAAGTTAACACGAATATCTTGATACCAAATGAGCACAACTCATTTTTTAAAAATAAATTTATAATTTTGCTTCTATGGTAATTATATAATTTTATAATTTTATTAGTGAATATGAATAACAAAGAGTATTGAAATGCAGCATAACAGAATGCAAGGATAAAGCTGAACAGCCAGTCAAAATTGGGTTAAGAGAAACCCGAAACTTGTGTAAATATCACTATAATTTATTCAAAAATAGAGAAGAAAAACACTCACCAAACTTTAGCAAGGCATCAGAATTTAAAGAAAAAATAAACTAGGCATAATTTCCACGTTAAAGAATAATTGAAAACTTTAACATCTACTATTTTTAATACATTTTATGGCTACAAGTAAAAAAACCAAGTCGAAAAACAAACCAGCAAAAAAAGCAACTTCTAAACCAATTAAGCAAACAAAAACTACATCAAATAAGCCAGAATTTGAAAAAGCTTGGAAAGAATATAATTCAGCATTAAGTGTATGGAAAGAATCACTTGCCCAATGGCAAAAAGCTACAAATGATACATTAATGACATATCATGATGCCTGCCAAAGAGCATTAGAGTCAGATACAGAATTATTAAAAAAAGTCAGTTCCAGTTGGGAAAATACTTGGCAAGAAATAGGTCCAGAATACATAAAGCAACAAACCAAAATGATTGAAAATATTTTTAAAGAAACGAATATTGAATCAATTAAAAAATTCAATGAGCAATGGGAAAAATTTCTAAAAACATCTGGAGATGACTCAATTAAAGCGTATCAAGAAGCTATAAAACAATTTAATCAAGCTTGGCAAAATACCCATACATAATTTTAATATTTTTTAATTCATATTAACAAATTATTTTTAGATTATTTCATTAATGTAATTTCATTTGAAAAATAAATGATATCTAATACATCATTTAGATTAAATGGTTTTATAAGAAATGCAAGTACGCCTAACTTAGTGCATTCATTAAAAATATCCTGATCATCATTTCCAGTAATTACAATAACTTTTGAGGAATGATCTTGAGATCTGATTTTTTTTAGAACACTTAACCCATCAAGGTTAGGCATTACTAGATCTAAGAAAATAAGTTCAGGTTTACTAGAATAATATTTTTCAATTGCTTCAATACCATCACTTGCTTCAGCTACAACATTGTGATTATGGGCTAAAAGAAAATCTTTAAGGAGTGAACGGGATTCCTCAGAATCATCAACTATCATGACTCTAGTCATACATTATAGATAGTATTGATGAATTTAGGGGTATGAGTGTATGATATAATGACTTACACTTACAATAGCCACAAAAAATAGGATTATAATTGGTTTAATTAAATTTGATTTCAAATGGAGATTTCAATTGAACCATGGAAGAAATTGGTAATTCATGAGGTTATTGAATATAAATTCGATGACTGGGTAAAGCAAATAGCATTTAGCACTAGATCATCAGGAGGTGCAATACCAACGATGCAATGGACAAACGGAATTGTTTTTTCTCCTGCTAATTTTCCGACAACAAATGTTACAGTTGAAGAACAATTAAAGGGAATACTTCATTGGTCATCGGTATCTTTTGCAATTAAAGAAAAATTTGAAAAACAAATAGTAATTGAAAACGCAACGATTAATCTTGTCGATGTTAGCGTAAATGAAATCTTTAAAGAACTTGCACTAAATCTTAAAAAACAATCAAAATTTGCAATTAATTCTGGCAAAATATAATGAATATAGAAAAAGAAATTGAAGAGTCGGAATTCATTCTAAAAAAGATCAAACAATATGAATCAGATCCATATTATGTGAGTTATTTTTTTAATTCATATCTTTTCTCAGTAAATAAGGTATATCATGGAATTTTCGAAGAGGCAAATAGAGATTTCGGGTTATTCATCAGCGAGTATAGTAAAAATGCTTTTTTAGAAAAAGCAACTGAAAAAAATGATCGAAAAGCACTTAGTTTTGGAATATGGTTTGAAAAAAAGTATGATGAATATCATCAATGTGGTTATCCAAATTTTATTAAAAAATGTTGTAAATTTCAAAATGACGGTAAACTACTTCCAAAAATCAAGATAATGATTAGTGCAAAGGAAAGATACGTCAATGATCCTAATCATGAAATTATATGTAATATGAAAGATGGAAAAATAGGATCAAAGGAGGAACTACAGATAGAGATTAGAAGACAGTTACCAATATTTTTAGAAATAATTAATTACAAAAGAAATAATTTCAAGGAACCAATTATAAATAAAAATCAAGTTTCTATTTCAACATTTTTAGATATTGATGGAAATGAAGATGTTGATATTTTAGATGCATCAAAAAATTACTTGTTTGTTTTGAAAAAGTTTGTATTTGAGGCTAGAGAGAAAATTAAAGAACTAACTAGATGGGCGTAATTATTAAAATCGCAAGGTTAAGAATGTGTTAGACGTTTTTACTAATAAATAAAATAGGATTAACTCTTAATTCACAAGATTATTTGTATTTGGGCCACATGGTATTCCAAGTTTCTGCAAATTTTTTCATCATTTCACCATAAGCTTTCATACTTTCCATTCCAGATGAATTTAGAGTTTGTTGCCAATTTTCTGCAACTTGTTTGAATGTTGATGCATTAGCTTCATTAAGTGATTTTTGCCAAGCATCTCCAAATTCTTTGAAAGATTTTATTCCAGCTTCATTAAGTGATTTTTGCCAATTTTCACCAAACGCCTTCATAGTATCTACACTAGATTCTTGGGCTGCTTTTTCCCAAACCTCATTAAATTTGGCTTGCATTTCATTTGTTGCTTTTTGTATTTGTTCAAATACGGTTTTCCAATTTTCAAGAGATTTTGAATATTCTTGCCAAAGAGAATCCCAATGATTTGATTTTTCTTCAGAGGTCATAAACTATATTTGTCTTTGAGACACTTAAACTGTTCCCTAAAAATTACTTGCTAGATTTTTTACGATTTTTTAATCTCTCTTCCATTCTAACTTTCCCTTCTTCAAATTTTTGCCTATCTTCATCGGTTTTAAGTAAGAGTTTTGGAGCATGTGTAGGTTTTCCATTTTTATCTAATGCAACAAAAGTTACAAAAGCTGTACCAGTAATGGTCTTAATTCCAGTTACAATATCTTCTGCTTCTGCCTTTACTTCGATTTCCATTGATGAGTTATGAACATAATTTATTCTTGCATTTAATTTTAAAACATTGCCAACAAAAACTGGTTTTATGAAATTTACACTATCCATACTCACAGTTACGGCATTTGATTGAGCATGTCTTTGAGCAACAATCCCTGCAACCATATCAATATGTTTGAGAATTTCACCCCCGAATACGTTTCCTGCTGGATTGGCATCTGAAGGAAACATTCTAACAATTACATGTGCACTAGATTCTTCAGGACTTTTTTCTTTTTTGGGTAGGTTTTCAGGGTTATTTTGCAATAAGACAGTTTAGAGTTAATCTAATTTAATTTAATCAATTATACTAATTACGAGTTAAAATAATTATTTAGTTTAATTTTATTTATTTTTGGAATTTTTGCTAATTCAAATCCCTCTTGACGTTTTGAAAGGGATTTAGTGGCATCTATGCCCATTTTTGCAGTCTTTAAGTTCTTTTGATCACTAGAAGGGTCTAAACTGGATCCTCGTACATTTTTTATTATCAAGAGATCTTTGTCGGCTTGAAACCTTGTTGCCATTGCATATTCAACAGATTCAGCATTATTAGGATTAATGTCTTCATCTACAACTGTTACTTGTTTTAATGAACGGTGAGATTCAAATGTTTTTTTAATTATTTTTTTAGGTTCAGAATCTTTTTTCTTTTTTATTTGTACTACTGCATGTAACCAGTTACATCCTCCATTTGTCATAGATACTTGTTTAGTTTGAGGAAATGATTTTTTTAGTTCTCCATTTAATTTGGATTCTATCGGCATACCCATCAATAATCGATGTTCAGAGAAACCTGAGAGAACATCATGAAAAATAGGATTATCTCTGTAGTATAGAGACTCTATCTCAAAAATTGGTTGAGATCTATGGTGGTCATAAGTTTGTAGCATTTCAACCATCCACTCTTGATGAGTTTTATCTTGTAGAATTTTTCCCTCCATTACAATTTCAGTACCTGAAGGAACATGTAATCCAGTGTAAGGAAGTTTAGATAATGTAAGTTTTCCACCTAAAAGCGAATTAGCAATATTGATTTCATCTTTACCCCATTCAGCTTGATAAGCGCCTGCAATAGATATTGCTGGATGTACGCCAATAGTTATTGCAATTTTAAGATCTTCATTATGTTCCTTAGCATCAATAAAACACCTGTGTAGATGTCTTCCTTCTACCATTCTAATCGAAAAATGAGTTTTATCAATTGGCATCAATCTGTGAAAAGATGAATTTTGCTCACCAGTTTCAGGATTTTTAACATATGCGATAGAAGAAGTGATGAATGGTCCTGATTCTTTTTCAAAATGTGTAACAATGGGCAGGATAGAGATGTTTTTTGATTTATTTTCCATGAATTTTCCCGAAGAAACTACTTTTGGTTTTTTTGCTTTTTTAATGGCAGAAATCATATTTTCATGAATTTTTTCTTCAGTACTTCCAATTGCTTGAGCAAATCTTTTCCTAGTACCAACAAGATTGGCAACTAAATTAAAATCACTTTCCGCAATATTTTCAAATAAAATAGCAGTGGAGCCATCAACTTTTGCAGTAATTCCTGCAATTTCATATTTTGTCGATACCTTCTTTTTAATAATTTTTAGATCGCCACTTTTTTTTATCAAGGAAAGGTAATTACGTAAATCTGTCAATTCTGAATCATCTCCATAATTTCAGTCATTATAGCTTTTGCAGTATTAGGATCTAATTCTTTTTGAATAAATGCTGAAACAATTGCAATACCTTTCATTCTAGTACTGATTCTTTCTGCAGTTAATTTGAGAAATAAAGATTCAGATCTGGATGGGATAACAGTAGTAGAAACAGGTGTTGGACCAGTAGCTAATGAAGCGACCATTGAACCTATCTTATCAGATCCTTCCGATATAGAAACAAAATAGCCATTTTCAAACTTAATTATTTTTAAAAAAAAGCTACGGCCCTCCAAATCAATGGTTTTTTGTAAAAACCCATTTGGAGAGTTCAATGTGCTATGAACAAATCTTATGCTTTTATTGCTATTGATTCAGTTTCTGGGATTGATTCCAATTTTGCTTTAGCAACTTTTGGTGCTTTAGCAACTTTTGGTGCTTTAGCAACTTTTGGTGCTTTAGCAACTTTTG
>CAZQXU010000004.1:0-28530 GCA_964597385.1 uncultured Nitrosopumilaceae archaeon
TAACACATTAAAAAATATCATAAAATAATACAATAATCATTCATAGATGTTTATTAAAAAAATGATCGCTTCAAAAAATTATATATAATTTCAATTATTACGCATACATAATTACAATTATTATGCATACATAATTACAATTCAATATGAGTGAATACAATGTAGTAATTTGTACAAAGTAGTAAGTGTCTCAACATAACATACCAATGCATATCACCAAAAGTGGAAATAAGTAGTTAGAAACATGAATTTAAGATATAGAAAAGGAGATCGGGTAAATTGACGTTACAAGAAAACGGCATACTAAGAAAGACAGACAATGTATCAATCAGAATAGATTCGGACCTAAGCAACAAGCTACATGAAAAATCAAATGAACAAAAAATCAGTCTCAACACTTTGATTAATCATCTTTTAGAAAAACAAGTCAATTGGAATGAATTAGCAAGTGAGATGGGTTGGGTATCCATGTTCAGATCTACATTTAGAGAATTAATGGATTCAAATACGAAGGAAAAAATTCAAAAAATTGCTGAAACTACTGGGACAATTGATCTGAAAAACTCATTAAATTACTTTTACGGGCATATCAATTTAGATTCAATTTTAGATCTATTCAAGAAGAGATGTCAAAGTATGAATGTACAATTAAGAATTATTCCTATCAACACCTCAATCAAAATTATCATTCAGCATGATCTTGGCAAAAATTGGCCATTTTTTATAATTAAACAGATGAATTCAATACTAAATGAGATTGAATATAGAATCATCAATGAGGACTATAACAGTCAAGGGTTCTCATTTGAAATCGTCAAAATAGGTGATGAATAGAAAACTCAGGCTCAAGAAAACTCAAATTTTCTAGACTCATAGGAGAATATTCTTAAGGATCGGCACATTTCCAAATATGGGAATGAGCGTATTGGATATTGTAAGGAAATCCCATTATGGGTATTACTTCATTATCATAGCTGCTGCGTTAGCAGCATTAGTTCATGTACTTAGTAAACCAATGGTAGAAGCTGGAACCAGTCAAGTTGAGATCAACCCTATCGTCATGGCATTTTTAGTGTATTTTATTTGCGGAATATTCTTTACACCACTTGTAAAAAAATCACCTGAAATTTCCAAAATTGGTAAAAGAGACATCATGTTCATGGTAATGATAGGAATTGCAGAATGTGCAGCATTAGTTACTTATTTTTATGGTATAAGTACATCCACAGCAGTTAATGCTTCCATATTCAGCAATAGTGAAATCATTTTTGCATTAGTTATTGCAATGTTAGTATTCAAAGAAAGATTACACATCAAAGAATGTATACCTTTTTCAATGATCATCATAGGAATGATGATAATTCCATTAGGAAATGATCTATATCAGAATAATTTCAATTTGGGAAGTATGGTAACAGGGGATTTACTAATAATATTTTCAGGATTATTGTACGCCATAGACATAACTTTATGTAAATATTTAAGTGATCGATTTGATGTGAAAAAAACAGTGCAGATTGTCTCATTTATATGCGCTGCAATTACAATCTCAATTATCATACTATTTCAAATTCCAATAGATATTGAATTAGCACAAGTTCCAAATATTTTGATAATGTCAATAGCAGGTACAGGTATGTCTACATTATTTTTCTTGATGGGATTAAAGCTGATAGGAGCAGTACGAACAGTATTGTTGTACTCTACAACATCAATATTTGGAATTATTTTTTCAGGAATAATTCTTTCAGAAATAATCACATACACAGATGTCATATCAGTAGTCTTAGTGTTATCAGGAATATTTTTGCTTAGAAATAGACTTGCAGAAACAGAAAACATCGTTCCAAAGCAAAGAACTAGTAACAACACTCATGCAAACCACGTGTCGTTTACAAAGAAGAGTAAAAAAGTATCAAACGTTTCTAAATGGATTCAAAATAAAATTTGTGAAGAAATGAAACAGGTATTTCCAAATTCAGGCATAGGTTAATCCTAAAAAATATCATCATTACCACATAATGAAATTAGGCTCAAAAATTATCGTTAAAATCAAATTCAACACATTATAAAAAAAATATGCGTGATTTTCATTTTATTTCAAGATGAAATAGGCACAGATAAATCAAAAAATAATTCAAATGTAGTGAATTGTATGTATGTGTATACAATTACGCGATCAGAGTTATAAGCAAAAAATAATCATTTCCAATAATGGAAACAGCCACAAGTATGCTACAATTAGGCAATTTTCCTGTAGACAAAGCCAATTATGAAGAGATAAAAGAATATTTTAGTACATTTGGATTGACCCCAAATCAAGTAAAGGTATTTTTTTACCTTGGAAAGGTAGGTCAACGATCAGCTTCAGATATTGCCAAAGCTGCAGATATCCCAAGAAGTGAAACATATCATTTGTTAACTGCATTACAAAACAAAGGAATAGTTTCTGCAACATTTGAACATCCAATTAAATTCTCAGCATTACCCATACAGGAAGCAATTCATGTTTTAGTAAGTACAGAAACTGAGCGCTTAAAAAAATTAAAAAAATCAGGTCCAATTTTAGAAAAATTATGGGAAAAAATTCCAGGATTTTCAATAGATCCTAATGAAGAACCAGAAGAGAAATTCCAAGTACTTCAAGGAGGCAATCAAGTAAACAGCAAGATATTTGATATGATATTAAATGCAAAAAATGAATGTAGAATACTAGGTTCAGAAAAAGACATGATAAAATTTTATCATGCAAATTTCTTGGAAGCATTAAAGGAGCGTAATGTCGATTACAAAATATTATCACCTGTTTCAAAAAAATCTCAATATATTTTCAAAAATATGGATAAAACAAAAATTAAAGAATTATGTCCAACTGTAAAAGATAATTTGTGCTTTTTAATTAAAGATGATGATGAAGTATTATTCTTTATTAAAAATTCAACAGGAAGTAACAGAGAGATGAGAGCAATTTGTACAAATTCAGAGACAATAATTTATTCAAAATCGCTATTGTTTAACAATTATTGGGCAAACGAAAGCACAGGTGATTCAAATTGAGTAGATGTAGTTGCGGATATTGTTCTGAAGACAAAGATAGTTTTGTATTGCATTTAGTTAATGGATGGTATGATCTTAGAAAAGATCATTCATTAAACTAACAGAAAAACAGTTCTAGATTAAAGACTCGTCACTTACTTCAATGGGTTTTCTTCCCATAAACCCTGAGTCTTTTTCATGCCAGAATTTTATTTCAGTTTCACCATATTTCCAACATAGCCAGACTTCTTGGTCAAATCGCTTAGATGGAAAATCTAGCAATCCTTGCTCTACACTTTTAACCACAACCCCAGTATTTTCAAGCATTTCAAGCGCTTCGTAAAATGCAGTAATTGCTGAATTGAGTTTTTGTTTAAGTAAGACATAGACTTCAAATGAGTCAGTAGTAGATATGCTTGATTGGAGTTCATGTTCCAATTTAGAGATCTCGTTCTTTTTTGCTAATGTGAACTCAAATTTTTTAATGACATCTGGCAGGGCTTGATTTGCTTCATTTATGGTAAAATATGAAAACATGTTGTAACCACTTGGAACTGGATTAAATATCTTAGGTGCAAATTTATTATCATCAATTTCGTTGAAATATTATGAATGAAGAAGAAATTGAAGGGTTAATCACTCAAACAATAAACGGGGCAGCATTGACAATTCCCGCATATCTTGAAGACATTAAACAAAATCAAGAATCACTTAAAGTAGAAAATCCACAAGAATTTGTTTATGGAATGATTATGGGTATGGCACTTGGAATGACCGGGGCATTATTAAGCACACAAGCAGAAATGCCTTCAGCCGAAGAACAGATGAAAGTAAGAGACATCATATACAAATACATCCCAGAGATAAGAGAAAAGATCTTTAGTTGATAAAACTTACCAAAGATGAAGAGATATTTCTTCAATCAATCGAAGAAGCCAGAATTGCGACATCTCATTCAGATATCCCACATGTAAAGCCAGTATCGTATATTTTTCACAAGGGATTTATTTTTATTGCAACAGATTATCAAACTAGGACATTTAGAAATTTGAAAATAAATCCACGAACAAGTGTAACAATTGACATTTATGAATCCGGAAATCATAAAGCAGTTTGCATTCAGGGCAGAGTAGAAATATTAGAAAAAGGAGATGAGTTTTTAGACATTTACAAAAAATTTGAAGATAGATTTGCATGGGTTAGAAATGACCCATGGAAAGAAAATGAAGCACCATTTCTTAAAATTATTCTTACAAACAAAACAAGTTGGGGAATAAATAAGAAATAAACTAAATTAAAGTTTAAGATACAATTTTAGGCTCTATTTGAGCCAAAAGACCTTGAACTGAGATTGGTTTTTGATGGGTAGAACGAACACCTAGTTCTTTGAGAAATTTAATCTGATATTCATCAAGTTCTAGTGCACTTACTACAACAACTTTTCTTATTTCAGATGATTTTTTATCATTTAAATCCAAAAGAAAGTCAATTCCACTATAATTAGGCATACACATATCAAGCAAAATCAAATCATAATTATTTTTCAACACCATATCGAGTCCTTTTTTTCCATCAGTTGCACTTTCAAAATAATGGTTTTTAGTTGTCAGTATATCTGCAAATACCTCACTAATTTCTGGAACATCTTCTATGTGTAATATTTTCATATTATTCCATACTGAGATATATTCATAAAAATTAGTTTGTGCATTTGCGCAAACTGATATTTAATTTATTATCACAGATAAAGATTACGCACGAAAGATTACAATCATACATTTTCAGATAACTTGCGAATATGGCTAGTATCTTTTTGATATGCCAAGTCAAGAGCTCGCTGAATTTCATCTAGGTTCTTTTTTGTGGTTGTTTCATTTCCTTTGATTATCTTGCATTCTTGAATAATTGGCAGCCCACAAAAATTTCGATACTGAGCATATGAAACCACGCAGTGATAGATTTTTGGATCGTCATTAAATTTATACTGAATCTTAAAAGGCAATCAGAATTATTGGGATTGACATTATTAATAACTTTTGAGACGTATAATTAAAAGAATATCAAGAAGGTATTGGATTCTTTATAGATTTTAAAAGATTTACCAGTTTTTCAACTGGATATGGTTTTTCTAAAATTACAGTTGGCTTTAATTGCATAATTTTTTGAGTTATAGATTTATCACTATTTCCAGTCAAAATAATTATAGAAGCATTTGAATCAATTTTTTTGATGTGTTCTAGACCATACAATCCATCATAATTAGGCATTGAAATATCCATCAATACAAAGTCAGGTTTTAATTTTGCATACAAATTTACTGCCTGTAATCCATCAGTACCAGTTCCAACAATATTAAAATCTTCAAGAAGTAGATATTCTGAAAGCAAATCTAAAATATCTTCATCGTCGTCAATTAAGATTACTGAACCATTCATGTGATAATTTTTTACACATACTCAATATTCTACTGTATGTTATTTTATTAAATAACATAAGATTTTCATAAATTAAACATAGAAAAGTCAGTTCCAATAAATCAAATTATTGAGCTAAAAGAATCAAAAAGATAATTAATTTCTAGAAGGAAATTTATCTATATTTTCATAGATGTTTTTAGATATTACGTTACAACGATTTCTAATTTGTTGAAAGTACATCTTTGTTTCGTCATCAAGTGATTTTTTAAATCGAAGTTCAAGCATCTGGGCAGATAGTCCTATAACAGTGACATCATCAATAATCTTATTTAAAAAAACAGGCAATTTTGAGATCTTTGCGACAGTCATCCAACTATCATTCAAAATAAGAGAATATAACAAATATTTACCAAAATTGGAAATGATAGCATGCAAAACGGCTTTAATATCGCCAACATCATATCAAAATGAGTAAAAATTAGATTTATCAGTTAAAAAATATTCAACTAAGATTAATTAGTATGAATATCTTAATGTAATCATGCCAGGATTAGACCACATTATTTCAACATCATTAAACAATGTAATTAAAGAAAATCTAGGCACAAAAACTATTCAAAAAATTGAAAACAGATTATTTGAAAAATATGGAATTTCGTGGAATCAATCTCTAGAAGAATTTGAAAAACTAGATGTTGTTTTAAAAGAACTATTTGGCAATATTGGTGCAAAAGGTCTAGAGCAACGATTTTGTAATGCCATATTTGACACAAAATCAAAGAAAAACACAGATAATTGGATTATAATTTGTGACCCGGATATTAATTCTAGAATAATTCAGACATTTGGAGATTTAGAAAAAAAGAAAATTATAGAATCAGTTATGGATTCACCAAAAATAATCTACGAGATAATTAAAGACTGCAATCTACCTCAAACATCAGGGTATAGAAAAGTTAACGCATTAATTGATGAGGGGTTTTTAATTCCGACAGAATTTGAAATTAAAGAAAATAAGCGAATATATCAATATTCAAGCATAATTAAGAATCTGAAAATAGATATCAGTTCAAACAAAATCAAAGTTAGTGTTTTACTAAGTGAACGACAACAAAATTATTGTTCATTTTTACACATTGTTACAAATTAACACACATTAACACAAATGCATTTATTGTATAAATAGCGATCATCATAATTTTGAAGAGTTATTTACTCTAAACAAAATGTGAAAAGATGTGAAAGAATCCTATCGAGTGGTCATTGTTGATGATAATCTTGACATTACAGGAGTTTTTGCAGATATTTTTGAATTAACAGGCAATAAAGTAGTAGGGATCGGTCACGATGGAAAAGATGCTGTGGAGTTATTTCTGAAACATAAACCGGACTTTATTTTCATCGATGTAATGATGCCTAAGATGAATGGAATAGATGCTTTGAAAGCAATTAAAGAAAATAACCCAAACGCCAAGGTGATAATGGTTACAGCAGATAACAGTACAAATACAATAAAAGAGATAGAAAAGCTTGATGCAACCGCAATAATCTTCAAGCCATTTAAAATTGAAGATGTTATGAAGGTCATTGAAAAGTTTAAAGATTAAAAAAGAAATAAAAAGATGAATTATTATTTCAGAAATTATGTCAAATAAGATCAAGTGCTCACATATTTTAGTAGCAAAACAGAGTGAAGCAATTGCAATACATGAACGTCTAAAAAAAGGTGAGAAATTTGGAAAACTAGCCAAAGAATTATCCATTGATTCAGGTAGTGCAAAAAGAGACGGCAATTTAGGATATTTTACAAAAGGAATGATGGTAAAACCATTTGAAGATGCGGCATTCAAATTACAAATTGGAGAGACTTCTGAACCAATTAAATCAGAATTCGGGTATCACATCATCAAAAGATTTGGATAAGAAACAGACTATTCTTTAGATTTTGATTTTTGAATATTATCAAAATCATCAATAATTTTTTCACTGATTTTTTTATAGTCTTGACGAATTTCCTTATGAAGTTCCTTTTCTTTTTTTAGTAGATTCTGCATTCGTTTTACTTTAAAAGAAATTTTACTTTTATTAGACACTAAAATTTGTAGGATTAAGAGATTTTAGGCATATAGAACAATTTCTAATATCTAAATTATCAAAAATAATGACATACATTAAAAACTACAAAAATGCGTCAAGCCCTTTTTTATTAGATTCAATACCTTGATTTTTTTCTAACACCTTTGTCATTTTTTCACCCATTGATTTAGCAGAAGTCATCTTTCTTTTTCCGATCCAATAATATGTTTCATCAATTGTATCTTTTGCAATAAGTACAACTAGTTTACCAGTATCTTTTCTTCCAGTTCTACCCCGTCTTTGAACATATCTAATTGAGCTTGGCACATTATCATAAAAAATTACTTGATTAACTTCAGAGATATCCAATCCCTCTTCACCTACACGAGTTGCAACTAGTACTCTAAAATGACCATCACGGAAATCTTGAACTGTTTGGATTTGTTTTTTTTGTTTTAAACCGGTCTCGCCTGACTTTCCAATCAATATTCCAGCAGAGATACCCATTTCAGTTAACTTGTTAAAAATCACATCGACTGAATCACGGTAACTTGTAAATATCAATGCCTTGCCTGGAATTGAATCAATTATTTCTTTTAATTTTAAAATTTTAGAATGTTCTATTCCTTTTGATTGTGCATCCTTTGCAAGATATATGGCTCTTGTAAAATTAGGATCGATTTCAAATAGATCTTTTACACCTACGCCTTTTTTTATTTTTGCACGTTCACAAAACTTCAAAAAAGAAGTGATACCGTGAGCTTCTAAAATATTTAATGCGTAATGAATTCTTATGGCAGTAAATAGTGGTTTAGCAGATCTTCTGTTTTGGTTTAACACAAATTGCCTAATACGCAATAATGCAGATAATGATTTTTGATCTGCCAGTCTGATTCCATTTTTTCTAAGAATATCATATCTTTCATCTAATGCTAATTTGAGTAATGTTTGAATTGCCTTCATTTCAGGAGGAAGTTCAACATTTATCCATTCAGTGTTTGTCTCTTGGGTATAGGGTTTTACATCAGGACTATCTTCAGTTCTTTCAGCAACACTTGAGATACGCAGTCGGATTAACAATTCAGTTGCTTTGTCTTTTTCACTTGGAAGTGTTGCAGTCATTCCAAGAATTCTTAGATTGGAATTTGCAAATCTATCGGCGATCCCAGAATAGGCATAATCACCAACAGTTCGATGAACTTCATCAAATACTACCAAACTAAACTGATCTTGAGAAACTATTTGTCGGTCTAAATCATTTTTTGCAATTTCAGGAGTTGCACATATTACACTGCTTCCCCAAAGTTTTGTTCTTTTCTGAATTGGGTCTTCACCAGTAATCAAAGCGATATCATCAAGTGTAAGATGTTGTTTTAGAAATTCATAATGTTGATTGACTAAAACTCTAGTAGGAGCCAAAAATAATACTCCACCAGTACCTTTTGACAAATATTCTGCAATTACTTGTAATGCAATAGCAGTTTTTCCTAGTCCGGTGGGCAATACCACAATGCAGTTTTCTTTAATGGCCTGATTTGCAAGATTTACTTGATAGTCTCTTTTTTCAATAGAGTCTTTACGTATGTATTTTCTATCAAGATATTCCACTAATTCATCACCTGTACTAACACAAATTTTATTGATTTTATGCTTTCGTGTAACAATTTGTTAGCTAACACACACTGTTCAACACATAACTAAAAACCATGCCTAGATGAAGATAAATTATAAATTAAAAAATAAGCCTAAACAGAATTCCTGTAACAAACAAAACATGATTTAATCAAAAAACAAAAAAAAGTTAATAATATCATATGAGCATATGAAGTGAATGGAAGACATGCCTGGTGTAACAGGTGCGCTGATTAGTGTAACTATCAGCCAATCACTTTATGAAATAAGCGAAGCAGTTCATGATGATGTAGGAAACGCGCTTTACAAAAAATATAATTGTTATTTTCAGGATTGTCTTGATCATCCTGAATATCTAGTAGACATAATACAACAAATATTTGGAGATGGATACATATCAATAATACACAACATCAATAAGAAATTAGAAGAATTCTCATACCAAAAACCAATCAATGAATTTCTATTGGGGTTATACAAATAATTGAAAACCGATCTCAATATTTTTTTAATTTTTTCATCATTGACGATATTTTGTATTATCACTATATCAAATATAGTCAATTATTCATATGCAGAGTTATTTTCTACCATAATTAATATAGGAATTACAAGTTCATTACTTGGATTATGTATAATTAATAATTTCAGAGTAGGAATTCATGGGGCTCACGGCACATCATGGATATTATTTACATTGTCAATTTCAACATGGTTTGTAGCTGAAAGAATGTGGGAAATGAATATGTCAACATATGCAGATCTTTTTTGGTTTAGTGGGTATGTATTTTATTTTATCTTTGGCATGATGTATTTGAAACCATTCGTACATCAAATTTCAAAGCAGACTATCATTATATCATCACTTGTGATTTTACCAATATTCACCGCTGTATTTTTTACTATAGAAGGGCAAGCAATTAATCACTCAGATATGATAAATGCATATTATCCATTAGTGGATGCAACGATGTTAATTCCATCAATTATAGGATTAACATTATTTTTTAAAGGAAAAGTACGTTTTTCATGGTCACTGTTATTTATTGGAATGATTATGTTTGTGATAGCAGATTACGGTTTCATGTATTTTGATTCTATTGATGAATATCATCCAGGTCATATTGTAGACGTACCATACATATGGGCATATGTAATGTTCATAGGAGGAGTAGTTTCCAACCTAAATCTCTTTAAGAGACGTGACAAAAATAAGAGGTTTAATGATCAAAATTTGATGAAATAAGACTAAAATTCTAAAAAGCCAAAAAAATATCAAAAGAATTAATTCTTTTTGTTAATCTGTCAAATCTTCAAACCATAATGACTTTTTCAAGTCATTGTATTAAAAAAGGATTCAGATGAAGAATGGAAAACGGTAAAAAATGGATATTTTTTGTATTACCATCTAGCATCACAGCTGAAGGACTCCACATAGTGATACCGTTGTATGTACTTTTTCTAGGAGGCAGTGTGGTGGATGTGGGTATTGTTGTAGGACTCCATTATGCATTGTCTGCCATTGGTGCAGTTTTTTGGGGAAAAATAATTGACAGATATCACATAAAAAGATCAATTTTGATTACTTGTTTTTCGGTCATTACAGTTTGTAGTGTTGGATTATTTTTCACATCTAATTTGAATATCGTTTTTGTAATTTCATCAATTGCTGGATTTTTTATCATTGGAAAAAGTCCAGTAACACAAGTGCTCGTTATGGAATCAGTGCCAAACAATCAATGGAGTAGATTATTTACACAAATTTCAATCATAACTAGTTTTGGAAGTCTAACTGCATTTTTAGCAGGTTCAATATGGGATTCATTTTTTGATCTTAGACCATATTTCCTTTTTTGTGCAATTATGAGTTTTGCAGCAACAATTCTAAGTATCAAAGTAGGTAGTAAAAGCACCATTGAAAGACATACCGTAGTTCATTCAATTCATGGAATTAGGCATATTTTCAACCACAATAGATTACATTTTCAGTTGATCTTCACTAAAATTCCCCATCCGCACGACTTTAAGCCAATCATATCAATTTTCCAAAGAAAAATTTCTCATGAGATAGGAATACTCTTTCTTACAAACTTTTTATTTTATTTTGGTAGTAATATTTTCTTTACAGCATTTATACCATTTTTAAAAGAATATAGATTTTCAAATTCTGAAGTTTTTCTAGTATACATGGTTCAGACCATAGTACTACTTGTGATATTTTTCTTTGTTCCTCGCTTAATTTCAAAAATAACAGAAGAACATGCAACACAGATTGCATATTTACCAAGAATTTTAGGAATCATAGTTGCTGCATCGTTGATCCCAAGCATGGTCGGAATCAATTCTTTACTAACAGCAATAATTTCGACTAGTTTGATGGTTTCAGCATTTTCAATTTTTAGTGTTTCAAATTCAATAATCCTTTTCAAAGCAATCCCCAAAGGTTTCGAAGGAAGATATCTAGGAGTTAATAGTTTCATGGTGGGAGTTGGAATATTTTCAGGAGCGTTAACTGCAGGTTATGTTTCAAATGCTTTAAGTTATTCAGTTGCATTTATAATCGCAATTTCCATTTTATTATTTTCATTTTTTATGTTTAGAATCTATTTGAAACATAGATTATCTCATAGAATTGTTTAACAAATACTAAATTTGTAGAAAAACAAGTACAGATTAAAATATTTTATTAAAAAACTTAGGTTACAATCGTGGCATTATACTTAGTCTAGATTTTGTAGACATTATAATTATCGAAACAATTGCTACTGCTAAGATCATCACTGCAATAGTACCAAATTCTGGAACTACAACTCCATTATCTATTTCAACTTTAATTGATTGTTTATGCTCTGATGAAAGTCCTTGATTAGCAGTAATAGTGTAAAAACCATTTTCTTTCCAAAGAGGACCACCAGATTTTATATCAATAGAAAACTTTCCTGTATTGTCAGGCGTGATTTGGGCAATTGAAACCAAGTTTCCTTGAGGTGAAGTTACAATTAATGTGATATCGGTTATAGAACTTGTAGTACTACCAGATACAAGAATTCTATCACTACCAAACTCAGTATCAGCAGATAAAGTAATGACACTTGGCTTTGTCGATATTATTCCAGAATCAGATGATTTAACTGGAATTCCTTTTGGTGGAATTGTTGAACCAATTACTGTGAATTGTATTTCTGCAGTTTTTTGAGTATCAGGATGACTTGCAATCACAGTGTAAGTTCCATCCTTAAAACTTGGAAGTGTTGGATGAAACAATCTTTTGAAGATACCATCTTTATCAAATGACACTTGAGGAGCATAAACAGTTTCTCCATCAGGAGAGATAACAGTTAAAGTAAGAGGTTTGAATGTAGCAACGCCAGTTATTTTACCAGTAACTAATACAGAGTCCAAAGAATGAATTTCAGACTGTACAGTTGCCAATTCTATCATAGGTTCTGCAAAAGCAGATATCGGAATAGACATTGCAATTAAAACTAGCAAAGCAATCTTGAGCACTTAATACATTGTAAACTGTTTCTATATTAATTATCCTATACAAATCAATTAAGTCATGCCAAAATTAGGATGAGATCAAAAGTAGAATAAAATAAAGATTAGCCATATGAGATCAATTTCTTTTCTTCTAACATCGAGTGAATTTGATGAATTGCATTAAAAGCCTGTTCAGATGATTTCCCACCTGTACAAATTAATTTACCAGATGCAAATAGCAACATCACAGTTTTGGGATTAAGTTGTCGATGGATAAGTCCTGGAAACTGATCAGGCTCATACATACTACGAGGGAGTTTCTTAGCTGCTTCCTCAATGAGAATTTTTCCTCCTAAATTTACAGCTGTAACTACATTTTGAATCAGAATATTTGCGTCATTTTTAATTTTGATATTTTTTGAACGTAGAAGATTTATGACGTTATTCAGAGCAATATACGCATGTTTTTCTGATTTTGCGCCAGTACATACCATGTTTCCGGTTCTGAAAATTAATGTCGTAGTCTTTGGTAAATTTATCTTAAAAACTGCACCAGGAAACTGTTGTGGATTATAGCTTGAATTTGGAAATTTTCTTTTAATTTCATGTAAATCCAAACTTTGATCAATGGTTGCAGTTGCAACTACATTTTCAATACAAACAAGTGGGATGGTAAATGCCAGAATCTATGCTCCAATTTGATTAAAAGGGTGATTTGTTATATCGTGGTGTATAGCAGCATGTTGTTCTTGTTTGAATGTAAGATCACATCTATAACATTTCCAGGATTTCATAAATAATATAGAGTGATTTTTGAATATAACAATCACGTAGAAATCATTCACATAAATGATTAGAATATGCTAAATACTACAAAATAAATTAAATTTGAATTTTAAGATAAGATGAAGAATTTAACTAAAAAAGTTAATTAAAAATTTTAATTGTTTGATTCATCAAAGTTTTTGTTGGAATTACAATACTTTCATTTTGGTCATTTGTCACAATAACATGTAGTAAATGTGCTGCTGTAACTGTTCCAGATACGTCACCAATTTTCACTTTTTGTCCTACCTTAAGAATAGAACGTTGAGTTGAGGCACCCATTATGGATGCCGGAATCAAGTCTTTTAGTGCAAATCCCAAACCAATTGCAATTGATGCACCAATAGCTACTGCGATGCTCCAAGAGAATGCAGACACCAATATTGGTATAATGTCTTGGCCTACACCTAATTGTGTGAAAGCAATTGCAAAGATTATTCCATAAATTACTGCTTTAATTACAGATATTATTAATCGTGGACTGCCAATATGATGATCTAGCAATTGGTGTTCAATCCATTTGCTAACAAAATTAACAACGATAGAACCAACAACGATTATCAATACGAAAGCTAAGAGATTTGGAACCCATAACCACAGGCTTGTAAGAGCAGTAGAGAGTTGTTCAAACTGTAATGCATTAACTGCTGCTACTATAAAGAACAGGTAAACGAACCAACGAATTGTGGCTGAAATTAGCTTTACAGAGTTAAATTTACCATATACCTCTTCTGCCAGGTTTAGTTCCTGATTCTTTTGACTGGTTTTTTGGAGTAATTTTGTTACAGCCTTTGTTGTAACTCTACCTACGATTTTACCAGCAATAAAACCGATAATCAGTAAAATAGCTGCCGCGATTATTTTTGGAGTGCTATCTGCAATGCTAATTGCAAATTCCTTTAATGCCTCAGTTGTAGGCACATAGATTCCTTCAACAAAGCTTTCTTGGGCAAATGCAGAGTTAAAACTAGTGAAGATTAATGAAATGGACAATATTGCAATCAAATATTTTTTTGAGCTTTGCATGGATTTCTTCGTGAAAGGTGCCGGATTATTATACCTTGTGAGTTAAAGTTGTTATCTAGACAACATCTTTGCATTCACACTTTTTTTGTTTGTCTGAACGAGTGTACTTTAGTTTATGACAAACTTCACAGTATAATTGATTTGCCACATTAATACAAATACATCGCAGTATATCCATCTTTATCTTCATGCTTTTAACATACTAAATTGTAAAATTAGATTATTTTTTTTTAATTAACAATGTATTTTGTATTTCATGAAGACTATTGATGAATTTTTGTTTTGCTTCAAATTCATCTTTAACGGCAATGACTATTTCAGTTGGAGATAGCATTACATCTTTAACAACAAGCGGAGAGCTCAGACCCAACATTTCACATAAGATGTCAAAAACGTTTTGGAATTTTGAGTTATCTCGATACTTGTAAACAGTTTTTCCATCAACTATTTTTGGATTTGCATCTAGAGGGATTATCAAATTCGGAGAGCTTACCTCAGAGATGAATGTGTTGATGTCTTTATCGATAATATTTCTAAGATCTGTTTTGGTTCTTTCTAGTTGTTCTTTTGCTTTTTCTAGTTCAACTAACTTATCATCATATCCAACACCTATCATTTTTGCAAAAGTTGACTCAGTTGAACGCTTAAGAGGAATTTCATGGAGTTGGACATTTACATTAGATAATGAGTCTTCTACATCATGTAATTTTAGGCGATTTTCCTTAATTTGTATGCCTAGATTTTCAAGAAATTCAAAATTAGACATGTCTTTTTAGCTAAATTGGTGGACTACGTCCATCAAGCCTTGTTTAAATTCTTCAGTTGAGAGACCCCATCGACCATATTCATCTTTGTATCCGTCCCATGCTTCTTCAGCTTCTTTTGCTATCTCCAAAATCTTTGGTCCAATTGCCTTTGTATTTACAAGAACCGCAATACTTGCTTGTTCCCCATCCATTATCGGGATTTTTACAAAGATCATTCTAGACTCTTCAATGTTGAATTTATCTTTGATTATTCTTTTAATGGCTTCTCTCTCTTTAATATCAAATTCGCCTTTCACTTTAACTAAAACACAACAAGAATCACGTGAGCTTCCATTGTTTCGAATATCATTTTCATCAATATCAAATAGTAATGCATCTTCCTTTTTGCCAAGTTTATTTAGAACATCTTCCATTGTATTATTTTTTGTAGAGGTCAACATATCTTTGCCCCATTGACTTTCAGACGGACTAACTGGCATAATCCATGGAATTGCAAATTTTGGTTTTTTTGTTGCAAGCCATGTACGATAGTTAGACATATCCCATTCAGTTTCTCTGGCAAATGAAGAAATAAACATCGAAATAGTGTTTGCAGCTATCAAGTTCATTCCCTTGTAATCTTTCCAACCAACTTCATGTTCTTTTGGCAGATCATCTATGATAGAAGGAATTTTTTGTAATTTCTTATCATGTTGGTGTGCAAGTTTTCTTAGTGCTTTATTTGAAACCAAAATAGAACAATCACTGTATTTGATCTGATATTCCAAATTCATTACGATGTTAATTGCAGCTGCCTCAAAAATTACTGGGTCCCATCCAAATTCAGGCATTAATCCAAAAGTGGCAATTGTTGCATGTTCTTTTGTGTTAGTTTTTATGTATTCGATAAATGCACTTGAAAATGAACTTCCAGTTCCACCACCCATAGCAAATGGAACAACATACCCTCTAACGGGTTCTGGTGAAATTGCAGACAATTGTTTTTTGATATCAACTTTTGTCTTCATTTCTTCAAGGAATCTTGTCTTTCCTTCTGCCCAGTTTCTTGCAGCTCCTCCTGCACCATGAATTACATGCTGATCACGTAATGCAAAAAGGTCAGGATATGATTGTAAAATTAGATTAGCCGCTCTTGGATCAAGATCAACAAGTAATGCTCTTGGAATAAGCGGAATATCTCCATCACCGTATGAAGGTGAAAATCTCAAAATTGTGCTTCCATATCTTTTTAAAACTCGTGATTCATCTTTTGAATTCAATGTTGGTTTTAGAGGGTCTGCTCCAACGTCTAATAGCAATCTTCGATATGATTCAGCCCCAAGTCCTATTCCACAATGACCAAAACAAATCATCAAAACAGGCGCTGGTGGAAGTGGTGCTAATTTAGACATGATTTACTTAACCTAAGATAATATTGCATTGCTCATTAATAAGAGAGTAGAACAAATTATACCAACCATATCAAGTTTAGATACTTTTTTACTTAAAAATTATTTAAAAATATGAATTTTTTAATTGTCTATTGAAGACCGATAGAGTTGGAAGATGAAATTCCAGTTGGGATTGATGGGAATTTATCACCAACACGAGTTCCAGCAACTGCTGCTGCTTCTTTAAGTATATTTTCTGTCTCTTCATTTGATGCTCCATCAAATTCAAAGCTTCCTTCAAATGAACCAGAAATTGATTCATTGAGAATGCCAAACAATGATTCAAATTCACGGCTGACTTCTGGCATGATTTTTCCTAAAGCTGGCTTTAAGGCATTCATGGTTGCCATAACTGGGCCTAATGATGCCATTGCATCACCTAAATCAGAGACAGTAGATAATCGTAGATTAACTTGTTCTAAGGAGATCTTCAAAGTGTTTAGAATTTTTTTATTTTTTCTGATTTCCACTAATTCATTTGCAAGAACTCTGCCAGTGGAAATATCATGACTTTTTTTTGCCATTACAATTCGGTTAAATAATTTTGCATCTTTTTCATCTAATGTTTTTACTTTGTAATCAAGAGTAGATACGGTTTTGTTTAATTGTACAAGGGAATTTTGAATTCTTGGTTTAATTGGTGCTTCTTTTTTTAGACCGCGAATATGGTCTGAGATTCCTTTTGATTGAGGGTTATTCCAATTTGTCATGAAATTCTATTTTATATGAATAAACAAGATCATAATCAAATGAGTTGAAGATATTATACAAATTAGATAGTTTTGTGGAATGGGAGATGTTCAGACAGTCAAAATTTAACGAATTGTATGAATCAATATATTGAACAAATAGGCATGATTTGTGTGAGTAAATCTTTTGAGAGACCAAATTGGGATGAATATTTTATGCTTCAAGCAGAATTGGCTAAACTTCGTTCAAATTGCATGACTAGACAAGTAGGTGCAGTGATTGTTCGTAAAAATAGACAATTAGCAACAGGGTATAACGGAACACCTCCCGGAATCAAAAATTGTTTTGACGGAGGATGCAAACGTTGTCAACTAAGAATGGAGGGCAAGATAGAATCAGGAGCATCGTTGGATAGATGTCTTTGTAATCATGCAGAGGCAAATGCAATAATGCACTGTGCAATCCTAGGGATTGAAGCGGGTATAGCAGGAGCTATTCTATACACAACATTTGTTCCATGTTTAGAGTGTACAAAGATGGCAATAACAATTGGAATTAAAAAATTTGTATGTCTTGATTCGTATCCAGAAACTGATTTTGAATTATTAAAAGAAGCGGGAGTCGAAGTTGTTCAATTAGATAAAAGTAGAATTACTAAGTGGGCAAAGGCGCTAGTAAGCAAATACGAAAATTCTAAGTGATCATATGCAAGTGGATATCAAAGAAACAGAAAAAATAACAACAATGCCACCATCAATGTTAGTATCTGCAACATATGACAACATAACTAGATCCGCAGTTTTAAAATTCTACGAACCTACATCACAAAAATTAATTTTATGGAATGATGAAACAGGACACAAACCGTATTGTTATTCGAGATTATCTCCAGATGAGCTTGACTTTTTACAAGAGAGAGACGACATTTTAGAGATTAAAACAGAGAGAAGACATGATTTAATGAAAGATGAAGAAGTAATTCTTTCAAAAATAATAGTAGCTGACCCGCTAACAATAGGAGGAACTGCCGGAGATAAAAGTATCAGAAACATAATTGAAACATGGGAATCAGATATCAAATATTATGAAAATTATCTTTACGATAGATCATTAATTGTTGGAAAGTATTATGAAATAATCGATGGAGAAATAAAACCACATGATTTAGAAATATCAGATGAAGTCAAACTTGCTCTGAAAAGTTTGTTGTGGGATAAAGTAGATAGTGAAAACATGGTTGATCCAAAAGAATTCAAGGAGTTAATTTCGGACTGGGCAGACTTGTTGAATCAGCCAATTCCAAGAATCAAAAGATTGAGTGTAGATATCGAAGTTGAGGCTGAAATTGGAAGAATTCCAGACCCAAAAATTGCAGAAAAAAAAGTCACCGCTGTTGGCCTAAAAGGAACAGATGGGTTTGATAAAATTTTTGTATTAAGAACTGAAGGAACTGAAGAAGGCGTAAACGAACTCGATAAAAATATCAAAATTGTATTTTATGAACCAGATAAAGAAAAAGAGATGATTTTAGACGCTTTTAAGATAATTGAAGAGTTTCCTTTTGTACTAACATACAACGGAGATGATTTTGATTTACCATATTTGTTTAACAGAGCAGAAAGACTTGGAATTAAAAAAGAAGATAATCCATTATACATGATGAAAGATTCTGCAACATTAAAACATGGAGTTCATCTTGATTTGTATAGAACTTTATCAAATAGATCGTTTCAGATTTACGCATTTAGTCAAAAGTACACAGATTTTTCATTAAACAGTGTAGCAAAAGCGCTATTAAACAAAGAAAAAATTGATTACGGATTAGATTTTGATCAACTCACACTATATCAAACTGCAAATTATTGTTACAATGATGCATTACTAACATATGAGCTGTCAAGTTTCAACAAAGATCTTTTGATGGACTTACTTGTAATTATATCAAGAATTGGCAGAATGCCTATTGACGATATTGCACGAATGGGAGTATCGCAATGGATTCGAAGCCTATTGTATTATGAACACAGACAAAGAAATGCACTAATTCCAAAAAGAGAGGAATTAGAAAGAAGATCAGAAGGAGTAACATCTGATGCAGTAATCAAAGATAAAAAATACCGTGGAGGTCTAGTAATTGATCCAAAAGAAGGAATTCACTTTGATGTAGTAGTAATGGATTTTGCAAGTCTATATCCAAGCATAATCAAAGTGAGAAACATATCATATGAAACTGTAAGGTGTTCACATAACGAATGTAAAAAAAATACCATTCCTCAAACTAACCATTGGGCGTGTACTAAAAGAAATGGGTTAACAGCGATTATCATCGGATCATTACGAGATTTAAGAGTAAATTACTACAAGAGTCTCTCAAAAAAAGAGACACTTACAGAGGAACAAAGGCAACAGTATACAGTAGTCAGTCAAGCGCTCAAAGTTATTTTAAACGCAAGCTATGGTGTGATGGGTGCAGAGATATTTCCATTGTATTTTCTTCCTGCAGCAGAAGCAACAACTGCAATTGGAAGATTCACCATTTTAGAAACAATCAAAAAATGTGAAGAGATTGGAATTGAGGTGCTATACGGTGACACAGATTCATTATTTATCAAAAAACCCACAGATGAACAAGTTCATAAAGTAATAGAACAGGCAAAAAAGGAACATGGGGTAGATCTAGAAATAGATAAAGTGTATAGATACTGCGTACTAAGTAACAGAAAGAAAAACTATCTTGGGGTAACTAAATCAGGAACAGTAGATGTCAAAGGGTTAACTGGAAAAAAATCACACACCCCACCGTTTATCAGAAAATTATTTTATGAATTATTAGATGTATTATCAACTGTTCAAACAATAGAAGATTTTGAAAAAGCAAAACTGGCTATCACAAACAAGATTGCAACATGTGCAAAAAAAGTTGAGTCAAAGGAGATTCCACTCCAAGATTTGACATTTAATGTAATGATTAGTAAAGCACCATCTGAATATACCAAAACAGTCCCACAACATATCCGGGCTGCCAAATTGCTTGAATCAATCAGAGAAGTAAAAAAAGGAGATAAAATATCATATGTTAAAATCATAAATAAACCTGGAGTCAAACCAGTAGAGCTAGCTAAAAAAGAAGAAATAGATTCAAAGAAATACATGGAATTTATGGAATCCACATTAGATCAAATTACATCTTCAATGGATTTGGATTTTTCAACCATGTTAGGAAAACCAAAACAAACGGGATTAGATGAGTTTTTCTGGAATTAGTGATCAATAATGGAAATTGATGGAACTTTACTTACCATATTGGGAATTGCTGCAGGAATACTGATTTTATCTGGTTGGGTAGACCAAATCATAAAAGGTTACAAAACTAAGAGCCTCAAAGATGTTTCAAAATATTTGATGTTATTTATCTCAGGTGGTTCAATTTTGTGGCTAATTTATGGAATAGTTGTTTCAGATGTATTTATCATTGGCACAAACATTGCAGCAATCTTTCTTATGATGACAGTATTATTTATGAAAAAAAGATACGAAAAAGATGTAAATTCAAATTAATAAAATATCAAGCATAAAAAAAATCAAAAATTTTTGTATTTAATGCTTCAATTAGCCTCAAATGTACCTACAAGAGATTATAAAATAACACCAATTATAATTAAGAGTGTTCATAATAAATTGCAAAAACTATGAAGAGATATCAGGAGATAAAATACTAGAGTTTGTAAAAATTGCTGAAAAGATCTCAAGAAAATACAAGTTAAAAATTGCAATTGCACCTCCTCAACATCTAATTGGCGTAGTATCAAATAGCAAGATTCCAATTTTAGCTCAACACATCGATAATTCAAAAGTTGGCAGCACCACAGGTTACATTATTCCAGAACTATTAAAAAAATCAAACGTGGTGGGCTCTTTGATTAATCATAGCGAACATAGAATTTCTAGCGAAGATATTTCAAGACTTGTCTTAAAGCTGCGTGAATTAAAAATGATATCTGTAGTTTGTGTAAAAGATGTTGCAGAGGCAAAAAAATATTCAAAATTAAACCCAAACTATATTGCAATTGAGCCACCAGAATTAATCGGTTCAGGAAAAGCAGTATCAAATGAGAAACCAGAGATAATAATTAAAGCTGCTAATGCAGTAAAAAGTGCAAACAACAATACAAAACTACTTTGCGGTGCAGGCATTGTATCAGGCAAAGATGTTTCAAAAGCACTGGATTTAGGTTCTGAAGGAATTTTAGTTGCAAGTGGAATAATAAAAGCAAAAAACTGGACAAAAACAATTGAAGAATTTACAAAAGCAATGATGAGATGAGTAAAGGAATTAAATGTAGATTAAATATCAAAACAGAATTTTTATTTACAAATGATATTTTTTCCTAATTAGATCTAAATGGTCTAACTTAATTTCTTCATCGATTTCAAATAATACTCTCCCATGACTTTGTATCTCATAAATTCGATAAAGCTTTTTACCATCTTTATCAAAATTTATAGAAATTACTTTTTTGTTATTTAGAATAGAATATCTATTGAGAATCGTACCTACAAGACTACGTTTCTGTAACAATTCATTAACAATTGAATCTGGTAGTTGAGTTCTATCAAATTTTATCATTGCCCTGATTATCGGCAATCCATCTGCAGATACAACAATTTTTCTTACAAATTTTGTACCAGGTTTTGGAGTGTTTTGTTCGATTAAGTCTATACATATTTTACAATTTAGATTCTCACCAAGTACTGTAACTACTTGCCCCAAAGGAGCATCAAGAATTTTTTTCAGGAAGATATCATTTTCTTCTAATTTGGATATAGACATCTTAACTCCCTTAAACGATATTTCAATTTATTGACAGTAAATATTACAATTGGATCTGCAGCAACTAACATAGTTATCATATTCATATTATTTTAGATAAATATAAGGAAGATATTGAAATTTCTTTAGATTTATTAAGATATTAAGTATAATCTTAAATATTTATTCATACCATAAATTACATGGAATTTGATGAGATAGATACAAAAATTATCAAAAATCTACTTGTAGATGCAAGATTATCAGCAAGACAGCTTGCACATAAGATTGGATTGTCAACTGTCACAGTACTTAGTAGAATTAAAAAACTAGAGCAAAAAAAAATAATAACAGGGTACACTGCACGTCTAGATCATCAAATACTTGGATACGACCTCACAGCAATAATAGAAGTTAAAACAACAAAGGGGAAAATGTTAGAGATTGAAAATAAAATCGCAGAAAATGAAAATGTGTGTGCGGTATATGACGTTACAGGCCCAGCAGATATTTTAGTGATAAGCAAATTCAAAAACAGAGATCAGTTGAGTAACTTTGTAAAAAGATTATCAACCATAGATAATGTAGAAAACACAGAAACGCATATTGTATTAAATAGTGTTAAAGAAGACTTCCGACTATCATAAGTTGTAAAGAATTTTAATATAATATCAAATTTTAAATAAATTTCAAGGTGGAATTAGAAGTAGGTTAAATTCTAGATATTTAATAAAAAACTATGAATGAATTAATTACTACTTATCATGGAATAAGAAATACATTAATTTTTATTGCAATAGTTAGTGCATTAGCTGCTCTAGTGTTATTTTTAAAATAGTAGATTAAACCAGATGAGTGAGACTATTTAATTTAAAATGTCAGCCCGTCTTTCATCATTAATGATAAATCATTTCGTAAAGGATCATAACTTAGTGCAAAATTCAAATTATTTAATAAAGAATCGATCAACGAACATTTGTTTTTTGCATATTGGTAATGGCAGTCAAATGCCATATCAAATGAATTGCATTTTCCAAATTGATTCTAAAAGTCATCGCGAATAACAACATATTCTCGTAAAAAATGCCTGACAGGAACTTCAACTACGGTGGACATGTTGTAGTGTAATAGCTTTATCAGTATCGTTTCAAATTCTCTATCGAGATTTGTTTTGTATATTTCCTGATAGATTCCAAACATGTCATCAAGTAAATGCCAATACTTCGTTTTTATCCATTTTTTCTTTTAGTTTTTCTTTATCTCGTTCTTTCTTGTCTTTCATGTAAAATATTGACATTATTGGAATTTATTATCGATTGTATGAATAATAAACAAATATTCAAAAATTACTAGAATAAATAAACATTTTTTAATAATTTTAAATATTAATTATAATATTATGGGCTCAGAATTAGAGTATGAATGAGATTCGAAAATATGAATGTCCTCTAGGTTCAAAAAATTATGAGGATAGTGACGGAATGCAAATTTGTGTTTCATGTGGCGGATGGATCAATATTGTGTAATAATGGCATCAAAAACAGTTCTAGAGAAAATTGAATCATACACTAATTGCAATAAATGTCACATACCATTACCATATTGTCATTGCATGTGTCTATATTGTGGAAATCGTGATGAGTGTGAATGTACACTATTTGATACAATTACAGGAGGTTAGGATTTGAATATCTACGACACTAAAACAATTAGATGTGTTTCATGCGACAAAGCAATTGGAGAAGTTGATTTTGATGCCGAGATTATCCGACCAAAATGTGGTCAGTGTTCAAATCCAACTCCAGATACCAAAGATAAAATACCATATTTGATTTATCACTAGAATTTAGTAAAACCTTGATTCCCAACTACATTTAGAGTAATTGTCGATTTAATATTTGGAATTTTTCGTATTTTTTTACTAATAATATCAGAAATTTCGTTATAAGTAGGAGCTGCCAGTTTACAAATTATTTCAAAAGAACCAGTTAAATTGTCAGCTTCTAAAATTTCAGGTATTTTTTCTAATTCTTGTAAAATTGATGATTCGTGTGATCTGCTACAGTGAATAATTACAAAAGCTTGTGCCATATATTTATCTAAAATCTCTTTTTCGCTTTTTGTTACTTTTTTAAAACTTAATTTTTCGTTTACCAATAATGTTAATGTGGAAGAAATTTTGTTAATTTTTCTAATTCCATGTGAAATATCATTTTGAATTTTTTGCTCATCGCTTGATTCAAGTTTTGTCAAAATATCATAAGAACCAAAAGTTCCATGCGCTTCTTTTACACTTTCAATATGATTAAGATATGATAAAACGGAATCTTCAGTTCCAGATTCATTAGACAGTAAAACATACGCTTTAGACATATTCTAGTTTTGTCCCTCTATCCCCACAAGAGTAAGCGTTGAACGTATATGATCCATTTTTCTAATATTCCAGATAATCATTTCACGTAATTTCTCTTTTTCAGCATGCTCCATTTTTGCAAGAATATCATAAGCCCCAAATGTACCTTGAACTTCTTTGACAGAATCCAAATGTTTTAGATTTTCAATAACAGAGTCTTCTTGCCCAAGATCACAGTTAATTAGAACATAAGCTACTGCCATAACGGTATATGTTATCATAATTATTATTTAAGATAAATTATTAATTCATGAAAATTTGTTTGATTATTTTACACAAATTGATAAAAAACATCTATTTGAAAAAACACTAAATTAAATCATAAAATTAAATTTTAAATGCTTTTAATTTAGATTTATTTGAGATTGCCTTTCATAAATTCAGCACCAGCTTTTTGAATCTCCTCAAGAGACATTTCTTTTTTTCTGGTAGCAACAGTCCATCTATGACCAAATGGATCTACTAACATTCCAATTCGGTCTCCCCAAAATCCATCCATAAGTGGCATCATAGATTGAGCACCAACCGAAATTGCCTTAGTAAAAACAGAATCAGCATCATCCACATACAAGTAAATTGCTCCGCTAGGTCCACCAGTAGATTTTGGAGATAAGCATCCCATCTCAGGCATTTCATCACAGAGCATAATGGCAGAATCACCTATTCTTATTTCAGCATGCATAAGAGATTTACCATCAGGACCTGGAAATCTATAAACTTCTTTTGCATCAAATGCTTTTTTGTAAAATTCTATTGCATCAGATGCTCCACGGATAGTCAAAGTAGGTGTAACAGAATGATATCCATCTGGAATTGGTTTTACCATGAAAGATAATAAACTCCAAATAATTTATCTTTTTATCGATCAAATGTTTTTTTAAAGAAAAAATATTTTTTAGATATTGTAAATATGGTGTAATTTGTTTGATATACCATATAGAAATCAAAGTAAAATAACTCGTCAATCATGGCAGCAAAGAAAAAAGCAGCAGCAAAAAAATCAACAACAAAGAAAAAGTAACAATATAAGATATTTTTTTATCTTACATTTTTTTTATTTTAATAGCATACTCTAAAATATCTAAAAAAATAATCCATAAATCTATGTTTTAAAGCGGCATTGTTTAGATGCCTCTGCAAGGCAATGCTTTAAAAACCCCTGATTTTGATTTGATAATCTAGAAGAAATGAAACAAGTTTACTTTTATGATGAAGGGGATGGGAAAAACAAGAAGCTCCTAGGTGGAAAAGGCGCCGGTCTGTGTGAAATGACCCAGCTCAAATTACCAGTTCCTCCAGGATTTACTATTACTACTCAAGTTTGCAATGAATATTATCAAAACGGCAAAAAATTGCCAAAAACATTGATGACAGAAGTAAAAAAGAACATTGCAAAAATTGAAAAAAGAACCGGAAAAAAATGGAATTCTAAAGAAAACCCATTACTAGTTTCAGTAAGATCTGGAGCTGCAATATCCATGCCAGGAATGATGGATACTATTTTGAATTTAGGATTAAATGATGAAACAGTTGAAGGATTAGCAAAGAAGAGCAACAACCCAAGATTTGCATGGGATTCTTACAGAAGATTTGTTCAGCTATTTGGCAAAGTGGTATTTGGTGTTGATGATAAAAAATTTGATACAGTATTAGAAAATGCAAAATTAAATCAAGCAGTACAAGCAGACAGTGCATTAAATGAAAAATCGTTAAAATCTGTAGTTACAGAATACAAAAAGATTTGTGAAAAACACACAGGAATGCCATTTCCTTCTGATCCTTTTGAACAGTTAGAATTGGCAATCAAAGCAGTGTTTGGAAGTTGGATGGGAGAACGAGCAATTGTATATAGAGAAAGAAATAACATTACAAAAGATATCGCAGATGGAACTGCGGTAAATGTAGTTTCAATGGCATTTGGAAATATGGGTAATGATAGTGCTACAGGAGTTGTTTTTACAAGAAATCCAGGAGATGGCACTAGACATCTTTTTGGAGAATATTTAGTAAATGCACAAGGAGAAGATGTAGTAGCAGGAGTCAGAACTGGAAAACCAGTAGATGAAATGAAAATTGAGATGCCAGCATCGTACAAGCAATTAGAACAGACTTGTGAAAGATTAGAAAGACATTACAAAGAACCACAAGATATAGAGTTCACAATTGAACGTGGAGTATTTTATTTATTGCAAACAAGAAATGCAAAGATGAATGCAGTTGGAATGGTAAAGACTTCTGTAGATATGGTTAATGAAAAATTAATTGACAAAAATAGAGCACTTACCAGATTACATGCAGAGCAATTAGAACAACTCCTACATAGAACAATTGATTCAAAATCTATTAAAAATTATACATTATTGGTAAAAGGAATAGCAGCATCACCAGGAGCAGCTAGTGGGATAGCAGTACTTGATGTAAAAAGAGCAACTACAATGGGAGAAAATGGAGCCAAAGTAATTTTAGTTAGAGAAGAAACAAAGCCAGAAGACGTTCCAGCGTTTTTTGAATCAGTAGGAATTCTTACAAGCAGGGGAGGAAAAACATCCCATGCGGCAGTGGTAGCAAGAGGGATGGGCAAACCATGTATTGTAGGTTGTTCAGATTTAAGAATTGATTACGATAACAAGCAATTCAGCGTAGATGATAAAATAGTTCACGAAGGAGACGCAATTACAATTGATGGTAGCACAGGTTCAGTTTACTTGGGAGAAATTCCAACAACAGAACCAAAAATTACAGAAGATTTTAAGACAATACTAGAATGGGCACAAAAAGTAAAACAGATAGGCATTAGAGCTAACGCAGACACTCCAGAAGGAGCTAGATTAGCAAGAGAGTTTGGAGGTCACGGTATCGGCTTATGTAGAACAGAAAGGATGTTCAACGGAAGCGATAGAATTGGATTATTTGTAGATATGATAATGGCAGAAAACATTGAAGAAAGAAAAAAAGTTTTGACTAAATTAGGCGAATTACAAAAAAGCGATTTCATTGAGATACTAAAAGCTATGGAAGGATATGCAGTCACAATTAGATTATTGGATCCACCATTACATGAATTTTTACCAAATCCAGAGGAGTTAAATCAAAAAATCCACAAATTAGAACAGAAAAATGAAACGTCAGAGTTAGAGAAAGCAAAAATCCTACTAAAAAGAGCAAAAGAACTTGCTGAAATTAATCCAATGATGGGTCATAGAGGAGTAAGAGTAGGAATCACATATCCAGAAATTTACGAGATGCAAATCAGAGCAGTGTTTGAAGCAGCAGTTGAATTAGCAAAAAATAAAGTTGACGCTCATCCACAAATCATGATTCCACAGATTAGCAGTATTGCAGAATTAAACCATATTAAAAAAATCTATGATAATATCAAAAAAGAAATGGAATCAAAGTATAATATGAAATTAAAGATTAACTTTGGAACAATGATTGAAGTTGTCAGAGCAGCTTTAACTGCAAACGAACTTGCCAGTACTGCAGAATTCTTTAGTTTCGGTACAAATGATCTTACACAAGGAACATTTAGCTTTAGTCGAGAAGATGTTGAAGGGAAATTCTTACCAGAATACCTGGACAAAGAAATTCTTGAGAGAAATCCATTCCAATCAATTGATGTAAACGGAGTTGGAAGTTTAATGAAAATAGGTATCTCATCTGGTAGAAGCATCAAACCAGATATGGAAATAGGAATTTGCGGAGAGCATGGCGGAGACCCTAATTCAATTAAATTCTGTCACAATGCAAATCTGAGCTATGTTAGCGCCTCACCACATAGAATTCCAATTGCAATAATTGCAGCCGCTCAGGCAGCAATTGAACAACCAAAGAAAGGAGATGAATCTAGAAAACCAGTAAAGAAATCAGCTAGAAAACCAGTAAAGAAATCAGCTAGAAAACCAGTAAAGAAATCAGCTAGAAA
>CAZQXU010000004.1:28630-32574 GCA_964597385.1 uncultured Nitrosopumilaceae archaeon
ACCAGTAAAGAAATCTAAAAGAAAATAAGCACATAAAACACATTTTAAAACTAGTAAACCATAGAATAATACGAATTGCTACCAAGAATTGATTCCATTAAACAAATGAGATTAAAGATAGGCATTACACAAAAACAGCTTGCAACAATGGTAGGAGTAAGCACATCAATGATCAATCAAATAGAATCAGGTAGAAGCCAACCAAGTTATGATACTGCAAAAAAAGTTTTTGATAGTCTTGCAAATTTAGAAGGAAAATCATCATCTCATAAAGCAGGGGATTTTTGTAGTAAAGATGTTGTAAAATTAAAACCTACAAACACATTACATGATGCAATTAAAAAAATGCATGAATCATCCATTAGTCAAATTCCAATTTTTAATGGGACTGAACTTGTAGGCATGATATCAGAGGATGGGATTGTCAAACATCTTGCAGATGTTGGAGAATCTGAACTAAAAAATGCAAAACTAGCAGATACTATGGAACCAGTTCCACCAATTGTAGATTATGACACACCAGCAAATATTCTTGTTCCATTAATCAGATATTCAAAATGCATTCTAGTATCAAAAAAATCAAAGATAATCGGAATAATTACTGCATCAGATACGCTAAAAATGATGGAATAAATCCAAATTTCAAAAATTTTCTAAAAAATTACTATTAAAACAAATAGTATCAATCATCAGTACAAATTCTCAGTAGAGTAGATATTCTAAAAATATAGTTGTAAAATCAATGCTTAGAAAAACACTGTTCATAATGCTTTTGAGCGTAATGATTACAGTCTCGATTTCATCGAGCCAATCTTATGCTGAAACAGACACAAAGGTTACGAAAATTCAAGGAAAAGACTTGGAAAACAATCCAATAACAAAAAACATCTTAAAGAATATTGAAATTGCTAGAAAACAATTTGCAGCCATAAAAGAGAAAGAAAAACAAGAAGATGAACACCAAAAACATATCAAAGAACAAAGAATAGCAGCTCAAGCCAGTTTAGATGAAGCTGTGGCTAGAATGAATGATACATATGAAGAATTTACACCACGAAACGCTTTTGCAAAATACGTTTCAGGGTTCAACGCAACTCATCATGGGATTTACTGGGATCAATTCGATTACCTAAATACCAAGATAACTCTTGCAAAAGATGCTAGAGATACAGTTCTTGAAAATGGGGGAACGTATTTTGATGCAATGAAAGAATATTCAAAATACGCAAAGATGACCAAAGTTGAAATGCTTAATGTCATAAAAGATTTGAATATCAAACATAACTTCACTGACAAAAAAACACAATCATACTTTGATGTAAATGGAAAACTGCCAAGAGTAGAAGATGATCTAAATGCACCTTGTTACAATTGTGAAGCAACTATAACAAAAGTAAAGACAACTTCAAGTGTCATATCACCAGTAACTGCAGAAAAACTAAAGCCAATTTCACAATCAGATCAAATCATAAATCTCAAAAACAAGCTTTCTGAGATTCAAAAAGACTTTGTAAGTTCAAAAAACATTATTGAGCAAAAAAAGATGGTACACGACATGAATAACATCTTAAAACAAATTCAAGAATCAGACAATTCTTGATAAATTTATTTTTTATTTTTATTATTTATTTAACAATTAAAATTAATTAGGATGAGAGCATAGTTCAGCAAGAACGCCGTTAAGTGATTTTGGATGAATGAATGTGACTTTAGTTCCAGCAGATCCAGGTCTAATTTTTCCTAGGAACTGAATACCGCACCCCTCCATTCTTGAAACCTCACCTTCAATGTCATCTGTTTCTAGAGCCATATGATGAAGACCGGGTCCTTTTTTATCAAGAAATTTTTTAATTGGACTAGCATCATTTGTTGGTTGCATTAATTCAATTCTTCCATTTTCTAGATGGATTATTGCAACCTTGACACCTTCAGTCTCTACTATTTCAAATTCAACTTCATGAACCCCTAATGCTTCTTTGTAAATTTTAGCAGATTCTTCTACATCATTTACTGCAATTGCTATATGATCAATTTTCATCTAAAACGTATCTACAATTTAGAGTATTTAGATTTATTCGGACTTTAAAATGTAAAGCAGATTCATCGTGTAAAGATCCATTTTTTCTTCTTAAACCAAATCAACATAATAAGAACAATTAAGCCCATCCCTGCAATCATTACAAAATAGCTTCCATACCATTTTAATTCAGGAATATATTCGAAGTTAGTTCCATAGATACTTGCAATAAAAGTAATAGGAATGAAAATACTTGCAATAACAGTTAGAGTTTTCATAACTTCATTCATCTTATTGCTCACACTTGAAAGATATGTATCCAAGAGACTACCAACAACATCCCTTAACCCTTCAGTAGTATCAATCACTTGAACAGCGTGATTGTAAACGTCACGTAAGTATGTTTTAGTTTCATCGTAAATAAGAGTAGTTGAACTGCGTTGGAGATTATCCAACACTTCTCTAGCAGGCCAGACAGACTTTCTCAATAAGATCATCTGACGTTTTAGAAATTGTAATGTATGTAATGTGTTAGTACTTGGATTAGTCATAAGCTCATCTTCTAAATTTTCTGAGATATCACTTATTTTCTCCAAAACTAAAAAATAACTATCGATAATTGCATCGAGCAACACATAACCAAGATAGTCAGTTTGTAATGTTCTGATCTTACCAATATTTTCTCGTAATCTTTTACGAATTTGATCAAAAAAATCCGCTTCAATTTCTTGAAATGTTAATAGATGATGTTTGGAGATAACAAAAGAAATCTGCTCTAGTTCAATTTTTCCACTTTGTTCATTAAAATGAGGCATTTTTAGCATTAGAAAAATATAGTTTTCATAAATGTCAATTGATGGTCTAAGTTCAGTATTCATGATATTTGATTGATGTAAAGAATGTACACCAAATGCATTGCCAAATTTTTCAATTACTTTAGGTTCATGTATTCCAATTATGTTTATCCAAGTCACATTTAGTTTATTTTTAGATTCCAAACATGCTTCAATGGTAGCATTTTTTATTTCTGTCACATTTTTTTCATCATATTCAATAAGATCTATTTGTATATTCTCTACCTTTTTTTCTCCAATGTGAATTAATGCACCAGGACGAAAACCAATCGTATCAGTCATAGTAATTCGGTTTGATTTTTTCTTGGTTAGAAATTTAGAAAGGTAAGAAAAATTATTCACTCCAAATTCACTGGTTATTTTTGATACTTTGGATGTTTTAGCCGCTACTCCAACTATGATAAATCCAGTTAAAAGAGAAAATAAAACACTGAAATAAAATGGGATAAAATTACCATCTAGTGCAGATTCATAAATTGCCTGAACATCTGCAGTTGAGTTAGAAGGTATAAAAATACCAATAGCAGAATCCATCAAAAAAAACATGAATGAGATGATTGAACCAATGACGATAATTGTAAGAAATGAAATTTTTGGCGGAATATCTATGTCTTTCTCATTTTTGTAAACTGAAAAATAATGTTTATGTTTTACAATGAACAAGGAGATCAGTGTAATAATTACAGTAGAAATAATCCACCATGAAATCAACAAAAATCCTTCAGAATCAGCTTTTTTGATTCCTAAAAACAAATCAGAAATATTTCCAGATAAGGGAATTGATAAAAGATATGTTGCAGAAGCTACGAATATCTGATAAACAACTGCAAACAAAAACCCTATAGACAGTCTGTTAATTACTACACCAAATGTATTGTTCATGATATCACGATATTAGATTAAAATCGTAACAAAATAAGAGTATACCAGTAAAAATCAATTTAGTTATCAAAACACTTCTTTTGGACGGTACTCACCAAACACTTCTCTAAAGGTATTGCTAATTTCGCCAGTGGTAGCAAATGCTCTTGCAGATGCAATAATGTATGGCATTAAATTCTCATCAGTATCAG
>CAZQXU010000005.1:0-22227 GCA_964597385.1 uncultured Nitrosopumilaceae archaeon
AAACGATAAAAATACAATATTTTGTAATGATTTTAAGATATATGACTTTCACAACTAGCTCAACTTTTGCTCAATTCAATTCTAAAATGAGGCTATTAGGCACCCTATAGTGGACAACATGAAAAATATTCTAGTTTTATTTTCCATTTTGCTACTTGGTGGTTTAACAGTTACCGCAAGTGCTCAAACTACTAATCATGTTGTAATTAATGAAATTGATATTAATCCACCCGGTGATGATTCTAAATCTGTTTTAGAATGGGTCGAACTTTACAATCCAACAACTTCTAAAATTGATATCAGCGGTTGGCAAATTGCTTCAACTACTGCATTGAAAAAAACAATGACTATTTCACCTGGTACTTTTATTGAACCCGGCAAATATCTAACTTTTTCATATCAAAGTTTGTGGTTTGCTGATTCTAATGAATTAGTAGAACTAAGAGACAAGAACGGAGTTGTTATAGATAAAACCCCATTGCTCTCTGATCCTAAAAACGATTTAACTTCTTGGCAACGAATCTATGATGGATATGACTTTGATAATTCTAACGACTGGAAGTTTGCAATTCCTACAGCTGGTTCATCCAATGGAAAGGTAACTACTACTGAAACAAAAACAGACATTACAGTAACTGTATCTACTAATAAGGAATCGTATGTGTTTGGTGAAACCGCAACTATTACCGGAAAAATCTCAAAACAAGTATTCATCACTGCTCCCTATTTTCATGCTGATGAAATATCCGTAAAGATTACTGGTCCTAAATATGATAAAACAATTTCACTTTATCCTGATCTTAACTTGAATTATAAGACTTCGTTGAATCTTCAACAGGTTCTTGGTATTAACAAAGGAGTTTATTTGGTTTCAGTTACATATGGTGGAGCAACCTCTCAAACAAGCTTTACTGTGGGGGATGAAATTATTCCTGATGTTGTTGTAAAAAACAATACTCTTAGTATTGTTACTGATAAATCACAATATCTTCCTGGCGATACACTGTCTTTGACAGGAATTACTACGGAAGCAATTCCATTTGAAGGCTTGAAATTTAATATCAAGGATCCCAATGGGAAAATAATTTCAACAGGAAGTTTGTATCCTACTAATGGGAAATTCTCAACAAATGTGTATATCACTCCTGTGAATCCTGCATTTGGCACTTATCAGATTACTGCCGAATATTTTGATAAATCTGCATTAGCATTTTTTGAAGTAGTTAAAGACATCAAAGAGGCAAAAGCAATTTCTATATGGACAGACAAAGATGCATATGCTTTAGGTGAAACTGTTACAATTACTGGTAGATTAAACAACGTGTGGGTTCAATTTATGAATCTAGAAATATTGCAAACTAAAAATGCAGCACTTGCTACTACTGCTCTTGGTGGTGGTAGTTCTGGTTTTAAAATATTAGATACAATAAAAATTTCTGGTGACGGCACTTTCTCATATTCTTTTAAAATTCCAAATAATGACGTTCGATTAGGTGATTACAAAATCTCTGTATCTCAAAGTCTTGGGTCTGCATCAAAGACTATTCATGCTGTTGCAAATCCAGATGACTTTATTGTAAGTAGTAATCCAATTTCAATTTCTACAGACAAACTAATCTATGATTTAGGTGAAACAATGACAATTAGTGGTTATGTCAAGAATCCTGTTTCTAGTTCTACTTATCAAACCGCCTCAGTAGCAATTTCAATCTCTCATGAGGATGGTCGTCCTTTGGAAATTGTTGCACAAATGCCACACACTAAAACTAGACTGAATAATGGATTAGTTGTTGCATACGAATTTACTGCAACACCTGAACCTTCTGGAAAATTCTCAGTTCAAACAAAAGTTTTGAAAAATGCTTTTGCTGAAGGAAATTACAAGATTAAAGCTGAATATCGTGGACTAACAACATCAACTTCGATTGGAATTGTAGACCCTCTAAAATTATCTAGTGGCGCATTAATCTCTTTAAATAAACAAGTATACGGATTAGGTGAACCCGTTGTTTTATCTGGAATCCTTCCCCCTTCAGGTGCTAATTCTGTTACAATTTCACTCACAAAACCTGATGGAAGTATAGTGAATTCAGGGGCTACAGTGGATAATCAGAAATTTTCATGGTCATGGATAACTCCTATTTCAGAAAAACCGCTTACCATTAAAACTGATGATCGTTCTGTAACTAAATCAAATTATGGCATTTATAAAATTCGAGTATCTACCGCATCTGCTGGTACTGATGTTTTCTTCAAAGTTTCATCTGATCCTGCAAATGACTCTTTAACATTAGTTCCATTGTATGTCACAACTGAAAAATCTCTTTACAAAGCAGGAGAGAAATTAAAGGTAATTGGAAATATCATTAAGCGAGACCAAGGCTCTGAAGGATTAGTAGTTCCAGACCGAGTAACAATACGTGTACTTGATAACAAGACTCCTTTCAAACAAATTAGTGAGGCATCTGTTTATCCTGATCAAGGAGGAAATTTCCAAAGCTCATTTGAATTACCAGTAACTGTTTTCAAAGAGGGCGAATATAAAATCAAAGCACTGTATTCAGGAAAGCAATCAGAATCTGTATTTACTATTGCAAATGACTTTTCTATTGGTTCATCTGACAAATTATCTCTTTTACTTGCTACTGACAAGTCTAATTATTATCCAGGTGATACTGTAACTGTATCTGGTAAACCAAACAAGCTAATTTATCTTGAAAAATTCGATGTTAGTGTAATACAGAAAAAAGAAGGTGAGATAACATGTGGTACATTTTATTGTGGTAAACATGTAGGTAAAGTTACTACAATTCGACCAAGCTCATCTGGTTCATTTTCACATGAAATTATAATTCCTAACATACCCTCAAGTATCGGCTCATATGAAATTACAGTAGATGCTGGATTTCAGACAAAATCTGTAATGTTTAATGTTATAGAGAAACCAGTTGTTGTTGAACCTGTAAAAGTCCCATCGACCTTAATTGATAAGGTAAACAGAATCTCTGAGGATAAAATATCAATTACTACAAATGAAAAAACCATTGATGATAAACAAGCATTCCCACGTGTGTTGTCTGGATCACTACTTTCATCAAAAGTTGATCAATCTGATGTGAATCTGAAAATAACTTCTGAATCTGGAATATGTATTATCGGTCAAGATATAGACTGTCTTGTACAGAATTCTACTAGAAAACCTGGACAAATCTATGATGTAGTATCTGTAGATGGAGTTGAATTAAACGTCAGATATAGTGGACCCGATGTATATCTTGAGAAATTTGATATTCTTCCTGTATCGTCAGATGAATTTTTACCAAATACAAATTGGAATGTTGATGTAGTCAAAGAAGATCAAACATCGAGATTCTACTACAAGATTAACTACAAAATGGTAGAGTAAGTTCAAAATACCATTTCATTTCCTATTTGAATAGATGAATCTCCAAGTTTTGATGTTTTATCAGGATGATCCAAAAAAATGCACAGCTGCAAAAATGGTAAAATTTGGAATTGCAAAAAGCATCAAAAAAATTGGAAATAAAGGGCTAGTTTTAGATCCTTTTTCTGAAAAAACTCTTTTACCTAAAGACAAATCATTGATAAATTCAATAGTTGGAATTGACTGTTCATGGACTCTTGCCGACCAAGCATTTTCAAAAAAATTTAGTGGAATTACTAGAAAACTTCCTCCATTACTAGCTGGCAATCCGGTTAATTATGCAAAGCTCAACAAACTTACTACTGCTGAGGCACTTGCGGCATCACTATTTATTTTGGGTTTTAAAGATGATGCTCTTGCAATACTTGATAAATTCAAGTGGGGACATACATTTTATGATTTAAATCAAAATCTCCTTGACGAATATTCTAAATTGGAATCTGAAGATCAAATTGATATTATTTTAAAAGAATACGGATTATCTGAATAATTCATCTCTTTCTTTTCTTAATGTAAATTGTAGTTGCTATGCCGATTGTTATAGGAATCAGTAACCATGCAAATTCAAATGAATTATTCTGATTGTATTCTATGTTATCTTGATTAAGGCCTGGTAATTCTCCAGTGTTTTCTACTATTAAGAAACTAGAGGAATAGTAATCTGGTTTTAAAACTGAATTTGAAATTGCAAATATCTTTAAATCTTTAGCTCCTACTTCTATTTTTTTAATTTTTTCTGCATCAATTATAATTTTAGTGGGATTACTATCTATGGTAATTAATTCTGATATTGAATTATTGCTACTATCAGTCAAAAAATAAAGAATAGAGTCTGCTTGTTTTGTATCGACATCAATCTCTAATTGCGTCCCTTTTTGAATTATGTTTGGTAAATTTATGTTTGTTATTTTTGGGAATTCTGTTTTTTCAAATTCTGTCCAATATCCCAACTTGAATGGATAGGTTTGATCATCAAAAGCATTTACAACTATTGTTCGTGATTCCGGTGAGTATGCGCTGAGATAAAATGGTCCATTACTAATCACTGCATGGTTGTGTGATTTGACCCACTCTGATGATGCTATATATCTCTCATCAAAATATTTTACGTCTTTTTCAAATATTTTTAATGAATTTGGAATGTACTTCTTTTCACTAAATTCATTCAAATAACTTTGTATCATTTGAGCATCATTAGGAATTATCAGCGAAATCCAATTTACATTTTTATTAATTGCTCCAGATCTTGAAAATGAAACTTTTCCATCTAACACTGCCTGTTCCATGGCTGCTGAAATTTCCCACGGCATTGAACTCCATAATGATGCCCATTCTGCAATTTCGTCATTATCAAAATGCCAATAATCTACATATACCTCAATTGTATCGTCATCAATCACTTCTATTCCAATAATTGTTTTTACAGATTGTGATGCAATAGATGTGAATTCTACATCATAGGTCTTATCATTTTCATCTGTTTGAACTCCCCACTCCATTACAAAATACAATGAATACAAAATATCATTCATATCCATTTTTTGACCGTTGTGCCAATTACTGAATTTTAAATCATATCTGACTTTGCTTGTTGCTTGAGTTCCATGATCTACTTTCTTCCATTGATGTGTAATAGGATCCCACATCATTGCATCATCTGGTAAACTTAATTTTCCATTGGGTCCTGCAGTCTCTACATTCCAATCTGCTCTGACTGGAAATGTTTTTCCAGTAAATGGATGCTTAAACGTGATTGGATCTGAAATTATACCCCAAATCTGCCTGCTATATGTATCGCTTAATCCCATAACTGGATTCCATGATCCTTGGTAGATCTGTTTAACTCCTATAACTAATTCACTCTCTCCATTTCTTGAATTAATTGGTGTAAATCTACTTGGAACGCCGGCTCCCAAATCATTTACAATTCCTTCCATTTTTTCATTTGCTACAAACTGATCAATTTTACTTGCTATGAAAATTCTAACTGATTGGTCTATTCCTTCTGCAATCGCATCTTGAATCAATCGTACTCTTTCTTCTTCAGATTCAAAATCTCCGGTGTAAATTTTCTGAGTAATTTCATCGAGTTTATCATTTTTGTAATTCCAATACGATGGATCGTTTGAACCTGGCATGTTTGAGAACCATGGAGAATACATCTGCGATAATCCTACTGAATCGTATCTTACAAATGCTGATCTTGACCATCCCTCTGTGTATAAACTCCATTTTAGTTCTGCTGGATTGGAACCGTATACAACAACGTATGCTTTATTCAAATCCCCATAGTCTTTTTTTACTGCGAATCCTATTTTTTCTAATTCCGAAGCCAATATTTCTCCAATAGATTTTCTTACTTGATCATCACTTCTTATGAAAACTGTAATCTCTATTGGTTTTTGATTAATCTCCCATTGTCCATTTGATTTTATTGCACCATTTTCTTTTAGTGCATTTGAAATAATTTCTTCTGCTAATGCTGGATTATATCTGAAATTGAAAGTCTCTAATTGTTTGATTATTGTAAGGTATTCTGGGTCAGAAGGACTATAGTTTGAGATCATTGGAGCACCATAACCTCCCATCAATTCGTTTACAATCAATTTTCTATCTATTAGATAGTTTAATGCAAATCTAACATCTTTAAGTGAAAATGGATTAAACTCATTTGATTCTGCAGGATTTACTAATATGCTATAAGACCTTCCTGTTGAATCAAAAACCTCTAGCCCTTCCCTTGATTTGGGATTTTCTAATCTATCTGATGAAATTCTGTCATAATAAATATCCAAATTTCCATTTCTAACTTCTTCAAGTGCAGTATTTTCGTCCAAATACTGAATAAATTTTACAGAATCAAAATACGTGCTTTTTTCTGCAAATGATTCATTATTGGTCACATATGCAATTACAAGAGCTAGTATGAATACTAGCAATAATTTCATAACCGTTTATTTGATTAGTTGTAATAAAACCTATTTCATAATAACCAGTTTAGTATAATCTCCTAAAACCTATATCATCTAAACTATAAAAGAAAAACAATATGAAATTCAATCAAATAATGCTGTCTGGATTAAAAGGAATTATTCCGGGTGGTGTATCTGTAGAAGATTTCAGCGTGGTTATAAAATCAAACATTGTTGATTCACAGAATATCTTGGATGGATATGTAAAATCTGGAATTGGAAAAAAACAGGATGACATGTATTATTTTGAAGATGGTGATAAACTAAAAGCTGCTATTCAACTGATTAAAAATGGTGGCCCTCTTGATGAAATATCTATTTTGCTTGACTGGAAAGATTTTGAAGGTTTAGTTGCTGAAATATTATTCTCAAAAAACTTTGCAATCATAAAAAATCTAATTTTAACAAAACCTCGAATGGAAATTGATGTTATAGGTATTAGATTGGGCGTTGCTATGCTAATTGATTGTAAACATTGGAAAAGATACAGTTCTTCTGCATTATCAACTGCCGTAAAAAAACAGATAGAAAGAACAAAACATTACATCTCTAAAACTCCTGGTTCTATGGCTGTACCTGTAATTGTAACTCTATACCAAGATAAGATTGATTTTATAGATCGTGTACCTATAGTTCCAGTTTTTCAATTTTCATCATTTATTGATGAATTTTATGGAAATCTTGATCAAATGAACACTTTGGAAACGTAAATAACAGATCTAGTATCTTCTGATTTTTGTTAAATTCATGTTCACTAATAGTTGATATGTGATAAATAAAATCATTAAAATTTATTTATCTTGTAAAGCAGTTATGAGAAACAGAATAATCTGTAAAGAATGTCATTTGGAATTAGAAACACGTTCTGAACGAAGCATGAAGAAATGTGAAGGTTGTCAACTTCAATAGTTCTAAATAATTATTTTTTGTTTATAGGAACAAGGTAATTATGAATAATATGACGCTTCCAATCATGAATCCTTTTGTTAATTTCAGAGATTTGTCTAGTGCTTTGGAGTAATCTTCGTAAATGCCTTGACCCATGACTTTTACATCTGCTTCATTCTCTAAAATTTCAAATTTTGCTGACGATATTTTTGATTCTGCTTCATATGCAATTTGTAAAAACCACTTGGTAAGTTTGTCAGCACCAGTAATTAGTCCTAGTTGATAGTATCCATTTCTGTTTCTAGCTTTAACTGGAGCATAATGTGTATCTGATGTGCAAATCTCTAATAATTGACGACCTTGTTTTGCAAAGTTGTCGACAATTTTCTCTCTCACTCCGTTTTCCATATTGTTTGCATCTGCCCATCCGAGAAAGAATTTTTTACCATTAATTTTTAGACATACTACTCCTAAACCTCCCATTGCCAAGTCTTCAGTCCATACATCCATGCTGTCTGAATTTGCATATCCAAATTCTATAGGATAGCTATCTTTTGTAATTAATGAATCCAAACATGATTTTGCTGCTTTTAACATGTCTTCGCCATCTTCTTTTGAAATTTCCTCACCCATTGCATTATGACAATCAACTATCAGTGTTCTAACATAATTTCTATTTTTGGCGTATTGCTCAATTTCTTTTTTCATATAGTTTGGAATGTCTTCCATTCCATGTGGTGACAATGAGAGAAATAACAATGGATTATTTCCAAAAAGTAAACCTGTTACACGTGCTTTGTTAATTTGAACTGTTACTGGTTCTGTACATACCAATCCTTCCTCTTTTACTATACTGGCATCTAAATTTTTTAAATAATTTTCAACTTCGTTTTTTGATGGAAGATTTAATGAGTGGTCTGAAATGCTATGCATGATCATTGCTGAAGACTCTAAATTTTTGTACATTAAATATGGAATATTACTTCCTCCAACTGGGTGATATGGGCCTGGATGAATTTCAGGTAACACCATTCTGAATTTCATATTTCCATCTGATGCGCTTAATCTGATTTGTGATGTGGATACTTTTGTTTTAAATGAACGCTGTTCAATTATTGCTTCAGCTTCTGTAAAGTCATTACCTTGAGAAGCCAAGTATGCTTGTATTGTTTTATGTGTGCTTTCCATACCTGGTCTTCCAGCTCTATCTGTTAATACTGACCATACACTTGCAATTATCAAAAATACTGCACCAAATCCTATTGCCATGGGATTTGTCAAAGTTGAATACCACATATCAAATGGTATCATTACTAAAAACATAGCAAGTGGTTGGACCATGCAAATCGCCCAAGCTTTTTTGATACTTACCCCTAAAGTTGTTGTAAAAATTCCTATTCTGAAACTTGCAAATAGAAACATTCCATATGTTACAAAAAATAATGATGCATCTTTTACTAGGACAACACTTGCAAGTAATCCCATTAAGATTACTGCAATCCATAACATGTTTCCAAAAAGAGATGCATGCAGAGATTTTGAATATTCTTTTTTTCTAGTGAATTGTGTATCGATTAACTGTGATAACGCTAATGCTCCTACTACCATTGGTATTCTAAACCAATTTTCGTTTGTTCCTATATATCCAAAATAAACTATAGCTGTGATGACTGCAGAAATTACTAAAGACCCAGCTAGAGAAAAATAATGTGATGCTGGATTGATTAATGTAAGTGAAAATCTATTATGTATGTTTGAAACATCATCTGAAGATTTTTCCATGTCTTATTTCGGAACTAAAAATATGTCAATTAGCCAAGAAACCACAATCAAGCTAATGGGAACGGAAACAACAATTCTTGGATCTACCTTGAATCCTTTGGTTTCGTCCTCAAAGAATCTCATGAGGCCTCCACTTGATGCTGGTAGTGGTGCTCCTTTCTTCTTACTGCTCATTGCTACTTTTCAAAGCTTGAATTTTGACATAAATACTTTATTCCTCAACAAAATTAGCATACGTTTCTCAAAATGAGATGATTTGAGACTAATTTTTATCAAAATTTAGCAGAAATGTCTACAAAGTCTTATTTATTGAAATTAATCATAAGTTTAATCATCTCTGTGCCTCTAAAAATACGATCTTGAGATGTCAGTGGAATTATTAATCAGTATTTTTAATTATAACCGATTAATTGAAACGAATTGAATTAACTTGTTTTGAACAGCAAGCACCAAGCATCGAATACATATTGAAAAAATACAAGGTTTCATACAATTTAAAATTGGCCATAGTAGATGACCATAAATTAATTCATTACAATGTAATAGTTCCAGATATTATTTCAAGAACTGTCATAAATGCCTTAAGTGATATTCTTGATACCACAATCAAAGAGATTTATCTTATTAGCCAAACATTGGACTCGGCCATTTCTGATTATTCTGATAGACTACATGAAGAAGAAATGCTAAAAAATGTAAAAAAAGATAAAAAAACAACTGAAGAATTTAAATCACTTACAGAACCATCGGTGGAATTAAAGAAAAATTTGTTATTTATGATTGCAATTGCCTCTTCAGTAGCTCTAGTTGGTTTGTTTGCAAATAATGCTTCTTTGGTAATTGGTGCAATGTTGTTATCTCCTTTACTTGGTCCGATAACAGCATTTTCTTTTAACGCTGCTGTTGGTCAACCAAAGAAAATGTACAAAGCTGCAAAATCAGGATTAATCTTAACGCTAGTAATTGTTGCAATTGGTGCAGGATTAACTGCAATTGCATCATCTTTTACAGAATTAGAAATTACTCCTGAAATTCTTGCAAGGACTGAAATGACTCCTGTATTTCTAGTAGTCGCAATTCTTCTAGGATTAGCTGGTGGTATTGCAATGTCTTCAGATATACCAGGTATTCTTGTAGGAGTTGCAATTGCAGCAGCACTAGTTCCTCCTGCTGTAGTCACAGGTATATCGATCGCTATGTTGGATTATGATATGTTCATTAATTCACTTACATTAACTGTAGCCAATATTTTGGGATTGGTGTTGGGTACTATGATTGTCTTTTTTGCACTTGGTATAACTCCTAGAAAATATCATGAGCAAGAACAAGCAAAAAAATATCAATCCTATACAATTATCATCTTTATTGTGATGAGTGTTATATTGGGAATTTTGACCTTTTGGATATGATTTCTTTTAATATGGTGTTGTGTTCAGTAATTTATGTTCAAAAACATAGTTGTTGCTTTTATTACAAAACAGTTTGAGAATAAATCTTTTCTAGTTGGTCTAACCATCGCACAAAAATTTAATGGGAATATCACTATTGTTGATTGTGTTTATAAAAAACCGTCAAAATTTGTTTTTTTTGAAACTAGTACTGATAAAAAAGCATATGCTAAAACTAAAGAAAAAATCTTGAAAAATCTTGAAAAATTTGAAAAAATAGCAAAAGAAAAAAATATTTCAATAAAAACAAAAGTTGCGTTGACTGATTCTATCTCTGATTGGATTGTAGATTTTGTAAAAGAAAAAAAATGTGATCTTCTGATACTTGATCATCCTCATCTATCTGAATTTGAAAATGATCATTATGAATACATAATAAAATCAATAACCGCCAGTGTAAAAATACCTGTTTTATTGTTACGTTCTTAAAATTATTGTTTTTTTGATACTTGATTATTTTTCAATTTTTCTATTGTTTCAATAACTGAGTTGATAGATCTTAGAATCTCTTGTTGTTTTTCATGGTTTGTTTCATGTTCTAATTCTTTAGATAGATCGGACAGTTTTTTTTCTAAGGTGCTTTCTATACCTGTTTTTCCTATTTCCTGCTTAATCTCTGATGGTATGTCTTTTTTCGCAGGTTCTCTTCCACAATTAATGCATAATGCATGACCTGCTTTCATCACTCTTACTCCTGAACAATATGGACATGGTTCACTCAGTAACGTTGCTCCACTCAATAGCATTTCAGCTGCTTTTTTTGTAAGATCTTTTGACATGCGAATAGTTGTATTTTCTCTTTAAAAAATACAATTATTTTGTAATCTATTATTATATCAAACAAGGCTTAATAGTGCGTAAAATTGAATTAATTTAGAACGTATGGCGGTAATTTGTAATACTTGTGGTCTACCCGAAGATCTGTGCGCATGTGGCGAACTTGCTAAAGATAGTACAAAAATTATAATTCGTTTAGAAACCAGACGATTCAAGAAAAAGGGAACTATGATTGAAGGATTAGATCCAAAGTTAAATAATTTAGAAATGGTTGCAAAAGAATTAAAAAACAAATATGCTTGTGGAGGAACAGCAAAAGATGGGTACATATTTCTTCAAGGTGATCATCGAGATACAATTAAAGAAACCCTAATTCATCTAGGATTTCCTGAAGCTAGCATCGAACTTCATTAGATATACGTTGCAATCTCCAAACAAAATACTTCAAATGGTAGGGATTCCCCATTTGGCACTTCTGTCTATCATATTTGGTATGATGTTATTGTCATTTCCAATTGGATTGTTTACTGTATTTAATACTGATATTGGAAATGACATTAATTTTGAATATCCTCTAAAAGACCTTGATATTTTTAAAACAATTGGATATCTAATTCCAGATGGCACTGAAATAGGTGATATCTTTATTGTCCTGTGGTCAATTTATGCATCTCTTTTTGCAATAGCTATGTTTGGACCTAAATCTGGATTTTTGAAATTACTTTCTCTGAATCTATCTAGTGGGAAATTTGAAACAAAATCCAACTATATGATCACCATAACTAAATGGTTTTCAATAATTATTTTTCTCTCAATCGCTATTGATTATGTTCAACAAGGATTTGGAATCTCAACAGTTCCCCCACCAATAGATAATGAATTAACTCAATTTTTGTATGTTAGTCTTTCCCCTGTTGTTGAAGAATTTGGTTTTAGAGTTTTGCTTATTGGGATCCCTCTCTTTGTATTTTATTCCCATAAAATATCTCTGAGTTATTTTTTTAAATCACTTTGGAATCCTAGTAATTACTTACACATATCTGATCATAAAAAATCCTTATTTCTGATAGTTTTTGTAGGAGTATTTTTTGGACTAGCTCACATCATGACTGGTGAACCATGGAGCGAAGGTAAACTTGTACAGGCTAGTATGAGTGGAATAATTCTTGGGTGGTTATATGTCCGATTTGGGCTGATAGCTGCAATCTTAGTTCATTGGGGAACAAATTATTTCATATTTTCTTATGCAAATTTTATTTCTCAAATTAATGAAATTGCAATTGATGTTGCATTTTCTCATTCTCTTCTCAACACTATGGAAATTCTATTTTTTATTTCTGGTGCATTTTCAATTTTGGTAGTGTTACTTGATTATTTTATTTCAAAAAAAGAACAAAAATTAAAAATTGAATAAATTTTATTTTCTATTTGTTTGAATTATTTTTAATATTATCTAAAAATCATTAAAGGTTCAAAGCAACTTTCAAACCTTTGTATCTATTTCTTATTGTAACTTCAGTTACACCAGCTGCTTCTGCTACATCTCTCTGAGTTTTATTTTCACCATTTGTAACACATGCAACATAAAGCGCAGCAGCTGCTAATCCCATTGGATCTTTTCCTGCAGATATTTTTTGTTCTTCAGCTGTTTGAAGAATTTTGGTGGCAGCTCTTTTAGTTTTTTCCGATAATCCTGCCTTACTTGCTATTCTTGAAATACATTTTACGGGATCTACCACAGGCATTTTTAAATTAAGTTCTCGTAATAACAATCTATAACATCTTGCAATGTCTTTTCGTTTTATGTTGCTAGCATGTCCGATATCTTTTAGGGTTCTTGGTGTTTCAGTATCTCTACATGCAGCATAAAGTGCAGATGCAATCAATGCTGATATTGAACGACCTCTTACAAGTCCTTTTTCTAATGCTTTACGATAAATATAAGCGGCCTTTTCAATAACTGCGTCACCTACTGCTAATTTGTCTTTTAATCTATCAAGCTCGCTAAATGCCTGCCTAAAGTTTCTGTCAACTGGTTCATGAACTTGACTTCTACTGTCCCATGTTCTTAGTCTCTCTATTGTGCTTTTCATTGCAGATGTGAGAGGTTTTCCTGTTGCGTCTCTATTTTGAGGATTGATGACTGTTGCCAACCCCATATCGTGCATTGCTAAAGAAGTTGGAACTCCAGCTCGACTTTTATTTTCACCCTCATTTGAAAATGATCTCCATTCAGGCCCTGACTCATCTACTTTATCTGTAATTACAAAACCGCATTTTCCACAGAAATTTTCACCCGTAGTTGCATCTGTAACTAATGTGCCCTGACCACATCTTGGGCACCTGTCTTTTGGATTTACATTTTTAACCATATTTTTTTCCTTCAAAATTTTATTCTGATATATAACCATTGCTGAATTATTTCTTATAAACTTGCTGGTGATATTTGTTGAAAAAATATTTGATCTACAAAAAATACAATGTATTTTCTTATTTTTAGTCTAAAATACTCTTAATTTTCTTTGAAATCTCAGGTTTTTCATTTTGTTCTAAGAGGAATTTTAAATCCTCCATATTATCCACATCTAACATTATTCTTTTTACAAAAACTAGGGCTACGTTTCTTGTAACTTCTTTTGCTGTGCTCATGTGAATTTTATAACTATCTTCATCGTAATGTGTTGTCATCAAATCAATTGGCATTCTCACTAAGGCATTTGTACCGTCAAATCTTCTAGATGGTACTACTATGACAAAATTTGGCGGTATCTTGTAGTTTAACATAAAATCAATATCTTGAGTTTTGATAAATGGTATGTCCTGAGGAAAAACAATTGATGCATCAAATTTATTTTCTAACAAATATTTATCAGCCAAAGCAACTGCATTGTTTACGCTTTTTTCTTCATTATCTGATATGATAACTGCATTGTATTTTTTAGCAAGTTCAATTGCTTTTGTCTCTTTAGTAACAATCACTGTTTTATCAATTTGTGGTGAAATTGATAAAATGTATAAAATTTCTTCTAACATAATTTTACAAAGTTCTTCTTTTTGATGCGATGATAAATCTAATCGTGTTTTTGCTAATGAAAAAGTCTTTACAGGAATAATTGCTGCAATTTTCAAATTATACGTGTATTTGTTTAAGAATAAAATTTGCTAATGCGTCTTCAGCTAATTTGTTATTCATAGTAATTTTTGTTTCGTATACTTTCATATCTAAACTTTGGATTTTCTTTACAAGTAATCTATCTTTTGTATCTACTACTATGTTTGAACAGACATCAGAATACATTTTTGCAAGACCATATGCATTTGTTTCAATTCCGGCTGCTTCCATATATTTTGCAGCAGGACCGCTAACAGCTTTATCTCCTATGAGTGGACTAACTGCAATAACCTTCTTCTTAATTTTTGAGAGTTCTTTTCTAATTCCTTTAATTTGTAACATTGGACCAATGGATGTCAACGGATTTCCAGGAGCTAAAATTATCATATCTGCATCGTGAATTGCGTTTACTGCCTCAGGATTTGGGCGCGCTTTATCAGCTCCAATATATTGAATTCCTTCTACTGGATCTCTTCCTCGATGTTTTACCCAATATTCTTGAAGATGCAACTCTCCTTTGTCTGTGGTTATTCTTGTTTCAATGCTGTTATCGGTTACTGGAATTATGTTTGCACTAACTGCAAATTTTTCACACATCCATTTTGTGATATCGCTTAAATTTTTACCATTTTTTAACATGTTAGTTCTAATCAGATGAGTTGCTGCATCTCTATCTCCAACTCTAAACCATGTTTCTTCACCAAATACTTCCATCTGTCTTAGAAAGTTGAATGTGTCTTTTTTGATTCCCCATCCTCTTTCTTGATCTAATAAATCTGCAAGACCATAGATTATAGTATCAATGTCTGGACATACGTATAACCCGTATAGCCAATAATTGTCTCCTACATTAGTTATTACGTTGACTTTGGATTCTTGTGATACTAATCCTCTAACTAGCTTTACTGAACCTGTTCCGCCTGCTAATACTGTGATCATTCCATTTTCTCCTAAAACCGAAAAGTCATTTGCCGTCACTACATATTACTTTTTCAGAAATTCGCGATCTTATTTTTGAGGATAAGTTTATTACTAATTAGTGATCGATTTTATTCGTGTCTAGGACTTTATTCTTGGCAGTTTTAGTTGCAGGTTTATTTGTAATTGGTTCAAGTTCTTATGTTTGGGCCGCTCAGGTGGATGCTAAAATCAATCCTAATAGTAATGAATCCCCATTTACTTACAGTTATTTGAAAACCATCTTTATTGAATATCCAAATGGTGGAAAACTTTTTGATGAATTACATACTAAAGAATGGACAGTAAGTGGAACTGCCGATGCATCAAATCCTGGAGTTCAAAAATTAATTGCTAGCCTTAATAAAAAAATGCAAAATGATGGAAGTCATGCCCGTATTTCTGATCTAAATGTTGCTTATGATTTTCATCTCAAAGGTAGAAATCTGCAAACATCTGTTGATTACAAAGTAATTCTAAAAGGAACTCTAACTGACTATGTAATTACTAAAGATCAAGTTCGAACTTTAGTTGATTTGGGTTGGAGAGGCATGGGCACTAATGACTCTATTGTGATTGATGGTGTGGAAATTAACATCCCTCTTTCTTTGTTAGAGACTAAAGAACCAGCAGTTTATGAAATACTTCAAAACACTGAAGCTGATTCAATATTATCAAAAGGTCTACTTAATGCCGATTTCATTTTACAACAACCAATGTCTAATTGGCACTTCTTATTTGATCCTACTGGAATCAATGTAGATGCTGGTACATTTGGATTAGACCAATCAATCTCAGGATTCGTTGTATCTAGTTGGACAATGGGAGAAAGTAGTCTCAGAGAAGGTAGACAAGTGGAAAGAATTTTTGAAGCAAAAGTAGCTGCTGATCAAAATTATGTTATTCGAAGTGTTCAATCCGCTGATCAAGGAAATATTGCAGCCATTGGATTCGGTGCATTGGATGTACTTGACGGATTAGAGATTGTAGGACTTACTCCAACTCCTCCAAAAGATTATGGTACAACTTCTACAGGTGGATTCCCAATTGCAATTGTTTATGGAATGGCCGGTATGGCTGCAATTGGTGGTATTGCATTTTTCATTTTTAGTAATAGGGCACTAAAGAACCAAAAAGTTGGTCAACAAGGTATTGATCCAGGTAGATTGGTAAGTTATCAAACCAGTGCTTCTTCTGGTGGTTATCAAACAAACAGGGGTGAAGCATATCTTGCAGATACATCTGACTATGAACAAACCAGAAGTGTCTATGAAGACCAAAAACAAAGTCCTCCACCTGCAGTTACTAATAATCAAGAAGAGGCTGCATGTGGCTGTGCAGCATCTGCTGAAATTGGCACTGAATGTGACTGTGTAATGCATGGTTCATGTTTGTGTGATGCAACCTGCAAATGCACTGCCGAACTTTGCAGAGAACAAGCAAACTCGATGAGTTAACATCTGTGATATTTTAGAATTATACTAGTTAGATCTGGTTTTGATGATTTTTGTGAGATTCTGAATTCTTTTTTGCCCTTGCTCTCATGAACGTATATCTCACCTTGTAATTTGATTGAAATTCAGTAGTATAGACTTCAGTGATAATTGTTTTTCAGAATTTATCTGATGATATTTTATTCAATGACTCCAAGAAATATTTGATATGCAACTAACCTTTTTCTGTTCACGTTGTACTTCATGAACTACTTTAAATGAATCCGCAACAATATCATCTGTGGAAATCATACTCTTTTTTTATATTTGAAGAAATAATCTAAAAAGCATGGTAAAATTTAACAAAATTCTTGTCCCCCTTGATGGCTCTACTAATTCTATTAGGGGACTAGATCGAGCAATTGAAATTGCAAAAGGTGGAGGTGCAGAAATTACTGGATTTTATGTATTTCATTTGCCACTAACTGCTGGAATAAAATACACACAAAAAATGAAAGATGATGCACAAACAAAAGCTATCAAGGCAATTGGACCCGCAATGAGACGAGCTCAAAAGGCAGGAGCATCATTCAAATACAAAACAGGAGGTGGTCACACAGGTTCTGAGATTGTCAAGTTTGCACAAACAGGAAAGTATGATATGATTGTTTTAGGTGCTAGAGGCATCGGCGGTGCTAAAGAAGCATTTCTAGGAAGTACATCCAATTATGTAATGCATAAAGCAAAGATTCCTGTTTTGATAGTAAAATGAAATATGTTAAAAATTAATTAAATAATATATTTTTAAATTTTCAATAATATGTGATAAACTAATTGTTCATTTCATTTTGTATTAAAAAATTATGTGTGCTGGGAGTAACCCTCCTTCTGTTTTCACGATATTGCGCTTTGCAGCCTACCTGAACTTGGTACAGGATCCTATAGTTCTGTTTGGCTTTGCTCCATGTGGGACGTCTTTTTCATTCCTTCTCTGGAAATCTCAGGTTTTGCCATCATCGTGCGCCAGGTTAGATTCTTTTCTGCATCGTTGCCAATCATCTCTGATTATCCATCTCCGGATCACATTTCCTGTATGGAGGGAGGAGTTTCCTCTGCCGTAGCAGTGTATCGTGCTCCAGCTCACACATCTTAGTCTTATTTTTGATTTAATTTGAAGATTGCCTTTCTGGTTTTTTACCTATGATAAATAATGTCCCAAATTCGCGTTTCCATTTTTTCTTATTTTTTAAATCTTTTACTTGTTTTGTTTTAGTCTCAAATCCTGCTTTTTTGAAGAAATTTATCCATTCTTGCTTTGAATGTAAATGCATTTGAATTTTCATCATCTTTGCCCATTTTACAGTTGCTTTATTATCTGAATAAAAGTCTGTTCCGCAAAAAAATTTTCCTCCTGGTTTTAATAATTTGTATATTTTTTTTAAAGCCAATTCAATTGAATCCACATAGTATAGAGATTCCATTGAAAATATTATGTCAAATTTGTTATTGAATTTAAAATTTTCAAGATTTGTGTTGATGTATTTTTCATTGTTATTGATTTTCTTCTTATTAGCTTCTATGATCATATTTTTACTCTTGTCTATGCCAACTGCTTTTTTACAAAAAGGATCTTTGGAGATTTTTCTGATTACCCATCCATTACCACATCCAAAATCTAAAAACAGAAATGGTTTATTGAAAGAAATTGTTTTTAAAATTTTTATCACATTTTTTCCATGTTCTTTTTCCATTAAATCAGCTCTCCCATTTTTGGCCCATTTATCAAAAGTTTTACGAACAGAGTCCATCATTTTTTATTAGTGATTTCTAAATATAATCTTCTTCTTACTGATCTTTACTATGAACGACTTCTACGTTTTCTTTAAATTCAAATTTTTAATTGATATTTTGAAAGTAAATGCCTGACGAATCATGTCGTAGTTGTGGTGGAATGTTGATTGAATACACTAAATGTGCACATTGCAATAAAATAATTCAGTTTATTTGTTCTTCTTGCAGTACTAGAACTCTTGAACAATATCACAGTTTTTGTATAATGGGTAAAAGTTTCAGAAACAACGTTGTGGTGGCATAAATTCAACTTCTCTTTTCTGACACCTATTTAATTGAATTGTGACTATTTTTCACGTTTCCTTTCTAAAATATGTCGTAAAAACTGATTATTTGTTTTTACTTTTCACTAAATTGAACAATTGTCTAACTGCTAACTTTGGGTGATGAGTTGCTAATTTTATCATGTTTGCCAACCCAAATTCCGCTTTGATAAAATCTAAAAATTCTTCAGGTTTTAATTCTTTAATTATGTCTAATTCTTTATCCCATTCTTCATCTGTTAAACCAATCCATCTATCTTGAACTTTTCCAGCTGATTTGATTTTTCCTTGAATCTCTTTTTTCCAAGTTTCTTCATAAGGATACAATGCGCTTTCATCAGTGATTCCTGATTTTATTGCCGTAGCTGCTACCTTTCCTGCAACTCGTCCATATTTTATAGCATATCTAATCCCTTCTAATACTAATGGATTAGCTTGCCCTGCAGAATCTCCTACTAGAATTAAATTATTATAAACTGTTTTTCTTGACAGTCCGTCATTTGGAATTAATCCATAATGAAATTCAATTGGTGTGATCTTTCCTAATTTTTTAATTGGACCTATTTTTGAATCCATCAACTCTTTTAATCTCTCAGTTGGATCTACTGATGATTCTGGTTTGCCTATGCCAACTCCTATTCTTACAATATTTCTTCCAACCGGAAAAATCCATGCATACCCTGATGGGGAATACTTTTGACCTACCATGAGCCACCATGTTTCAGAATCTACATTTTCTGCGCTTACTTCATACTCTGCTCCTGCTCCAAATCTTTCCCATTGAGTAACAAAACCCATATCTTTTGAAATTGTTGAAGAAAATCCTGTTGCGTCAATTATTATTTTTGCATTAAATGATATCTCGCCGTCTTTGTTTGTTCCACTTACTCCAATGATGTCTCCTTCTTTGTTTTTTATTGCATTTTTGATACTAGTTTTAAGAAAAACATCGGTTCCTTCTTTTTTTGCTTGATCAGCTAACCATCGATATGTTTTTCTTACATCTAGAACTGCTGCATGTGAAACCGTGTCTGAAATAGTGACTTCGTTGTTTGGCGAACAAAATGAGTAATTTTTAATTGGATTATAGCAATCATCTGGGATCCCAAATTCTTTTATGTTTTGTATCCAAGTTACTCCACTAGTCCTGACAGACTGCGCAATTGTTTCTTCTTTTTCTATCAGTGCAACCTTTATCCCGTTTTTTGATGCTTCAAAAGCTGCAGACGAACCTGCAGGGCCTCCCCCAACTACCACTAAATCATAATGATATTCTGAGGCCAACTTCAATTGTTAATTGAACCTAGGATATAATTTTGAGGTCTTGGTTTTTCTTGATAATTATTTCTTTAAAATTGGATTTCCTACTCCGTCATTTTCTCTTTCGGGATCAAATGTATTCATATGTCCAGGATCTCTATGCATGAAGCTCTGTGTTTCTCCTTGCTTTTTTCTACAGAATTTTCCATGTATTGTTTCTTCTATCTTTAACGTATCTTCATTTTCATGAAATAAACGCTTTCCACAATCAGGACATATTAATTCCGGCATGAAAGTTCTTTATATCAAATCTATTTAGATGTTTCAGAAATATTGATTATTTTATTATCATGTTTTTAAACCGAAACTTTAGATTCCTATTTTATTTATATCAAGTATGCCAGAATCTGATATTGCTTCTTTTGTAATTTGGTCTGTTGTAACTGCAATAATTATGGGAGTAACAGGTATTCTCTACAGATCTTATGTTATACGAAGAAAAAATCACTTGATGTGATCTCAATAACATCTATCCTTCTGAAGCTGTTTTTCCACCATCTACGTTGAGGATGGTTCCAGTAATCCAATTGGCTTCATCTGATGCTAAGAACAATGCAGCATTTGCTACATCTACTGGTTCTCCTATTCTTGCTAATGGTAGTCTTTCTTCTAAAACTTTTCTTGCTTGAGGCTCATCTAGATATGGCTTTATCATTCCCGAGTTAATTATTCCTGGGTTTACACAATTACATCTGATATTTCTTCTTGCATATTCTACTGCAATTGATTTTGTGAACATTGTTATTGCAGCTTTAGTTGCGGAATATGCTGCTAAGTGAACTCTTGGAATTGCTCGTTCGCTTGAGATTGAACCAATATTTACGATTACTCCTTTTTTAGCATCTGACATTTTATTTAATACTGCTTTTGTAATATGAAAAATTCCAAATAAATTAATGTCAATTAATTTTTTGATTTCTGAATCTTGCATTTCATGAAAGTGAACTGGATCATTGATGGCTCCTGCGTTATTCACCAAAATGTCTATTTTTCCATACGTGTCCATAATTTGATTAATTGTTTGCATTACTTGTGACTCGTTAGTTAGATCACATGACATTGATGCTGTGGATTTTTCATGTCCTATCTCTTTTCTTGCTTTTTCTAATCCTTCAAGATTTCTTGCAATGAGAACTACTTTAGCTCCCTCTTCAGCAAATCTTTTTGCAATTCCTTTTCCGATATCGCTTGAAGCCCCAGTTACAATTGCAACTTTATCTGCAAGTCTCATATTGTAATTTTATTGTTGTAGCTTATAGAATTTTTGGTAAATTTCAGTCATAGTTCTTAATTATTGTGTTGTCGTTCATTTATTTTTTTAATATATGCTAAGATTCCTGTATAGTCTATATCTCCGAATCCTTGAATTAGTGCATTATCGTATACCTGTTCTGCCTTTTTAATCATCGGAAGATTAATCCCAAGTGATTTGGTGGTTTTTGTAATTGTACTGATGTCTTTTTTTAAGTTAGCGAGAGTAAAAGTTGGTTTAAATTCATCTTGTATCATTTTGTATGCTTTTTTCTCACTCATTCCTGTTTTAAAATACGTTGAATTTAAAATGTCTAGAAATATTTTTGGGTTTATTTTTGAACTTCTTACTAATGTGATCCCCTCTGAAAGTGCAAGAGCAAGCATTGTAATTTGTAGATTCATTGCAAGTTTTACTAGATGGGCTGTTCCAGAATCTCCTAGATAAAATATCTGGTTTGCAATTTTCTCAAAAACTTTGTTGAACTTGTTAAATGTTTTTTTATCTCCTGATGCCATTAACACCAGTTCTCCAGTAATTGCTACATTGGGCCCACCCATAACTGGTATGTCTAATTTTATTATTTTATGCTCTAGAAACTTTTTTGTAATTTCTTTTGATTCTATTGGACTTATTGTGCTCATATCTGCCACTACTAATCCATTATGATTTCCAAACACAATTCCATTTTTTCCAAACGCCATTTTTTTTACAACATTAGCGTCTT
>CAZQXU010000005.1:22327-29948 GCA_964597385.1 uncultured Nitrosopumilaceae archaeon
TCTATTCCAAATGTTTCTGAATCTCCCATCTATGAAAAATGATTATCTCAAACTATTATAATCATTATCAAACATTTGTTAAACTAAAATATTGTTCTTTATGATATTTGGTATGCTTACAATTGACTGTAGGGATGTAGAATCTATAAAATCTGAATTGGTGGTCTATGTATCTGATCAGGTTGCTGCAATCCCTACTCTAAAAAATCATGCCTTTATGCTATCTTCACTAGACGATGAAATTATCGATAAAAATGTTGTAATAACATCCATCAAAGAGTTTTTGGGGTCAATCGGTGAAGGGAATAACTTTGCTGTAATTTCTAATAATGATGTTATATCGATCAAGTCCATCTACGGAAAAACAATCGAACGTGATTCACTCCCTAATTCTGACATGTTTTCGTGTACTCATTGTGGATTTCTTACTCGATATGAGGTAGAATTGCAAAATCATATGAAATTACATTACCTATAATCTATTATCTCTATGATAACTCAATATTTCTTAAAAACATCCTTTTTTATTTGAAATGTCCTATCAAAACGATCGTAAATGGGATTTTTATTTTAAGATTTAACATGATCTTTATAAGATCTGAATTTAAAAAGTACATGTGGTGGATTTCTCTAAGAATAACATTGCAAAAGTTTACTGTGTAAAATGTGATTTAATCTTTAATTCTAGAAAAACCTTTGAAAAACATCTAGTGAGGCACTCTTCGGTTACTCCATGCGAAATCTGCCCAATTGACATCGCAATTTCAAAATTTGTAAACATATTCAAGAAAAAATTCTCACACAATCTGGAATAAGTTTTTTAAACAAATTTTTAATACCATCACTGTGGTTAAAAAAGGAATTTTGTTTGGCATTATAGTGTCTATAATTGCTGTTGGTATGATTCTAGTCTATTCTACATCTTCAGTTGATACTGCAAATATGGATGTTAGACTACATGGTTCTATATCTACTACTGCAGGATCTCCTATCATTGGATCACCAAATGCCCCAATCACAATAGTTGAATTTGGTGACTATCAATGTCATCAATGTTATAATTGGTTTCATAATACAAAACCTTCTATTTTTCAAAATTACGTTGATACCGGAAAAGTTAATTTGGTTTTTGTTGATCTTGCTTTTTTGGGTAGGGATTCACCAAAAGCTGCTCAGGCATCATACTGTGCCGAAGATCAGGGGAAATATTGGGAATATCATAATCAACTATACATTTCTCAAGAATCAAAAATAGATAATGGTTGGGCAAATTCTGAACGATTAAAGTCATTTGCATTTAGTTTGGGTCTTGATTCTGAATTGTTTGATAAATGTCTTGATTCAGGAAAATATGCAAAAAGAGTTCAATCTAACATTGCTGAGGCAAAAAAATTTGGCATAAGTGGAACTCCTACATTTTTCATCATAGGTCCTAATGGACAACAAGAAAAACTAGTTGGCGCACAGCCTTATTCTGTTTTTTCGCAAGTGTTGGATTCAATGATTTAGAATGATACATTCACTAAAGATTGTTTTTTCAAACCGCATCTTTGTTGTTTTGGCATCTATAATTTTTATAACAATGCTTTTTGGTTTATTGGTTCTTTCAGAGTATATTTTTTTGGAGCCCTATATCATTGGGCATATTGCACCAGGAATGGAATTAGGATTTGCTTTGATTGTAATTCTTACTGCATTATCTGCAGTGGTAATTCCTATGAATATTTACAGAATTAATATTTTGAAAAAATCTAAAAGAAAAGTTACTGGTAGTGTTTTTGGTTCATTTATTGGTTCTGTCGCTGGTATCTGTAGCTGTGGTCCAATTGGATTTGCTGTTTTCTCAACATTTGGTTCTGTAGGTGCAACTGGACTAGCATTTCTTACAAATTATGAACTTCCAATAAGGATTGTTGCAATAGCATTGTTGGTAGTCACTTATTTCACTACTATAAAATCACTAGAAATTGAGTGTAAAATTATTTAAAATTCTTAAATTCTATCTTTTTGCTAAATTATTTTCACTGTGAATTCATTCGTTAATATGGATGTGCAAAAAATCCTCTTCATGTTAAATGTTAAAGTTGGTTTAAGTTTCTTTATCCCATTTGCAATATTGACAATAATGATTGCTGTGGATACCTATCATTCTATTCAATAATGCTTGAAACATTTTTTTAAAATTTATTTATAGGAAAATCAGTTTTTACGACTTTGTTATGTGTCTTGATTTTTAACTAAATAATGAAGTTATCATGTCATAAATTGTACCAAATATTGAACTAAACACATTTGTCATTTCTGATATTTGCAAAATTTAGATTTAAGCTTAAAGCTTAGAATAATTTACTAAATCTCACTCTGTTCATCTACTGTTTATATCAAGTACTATCTAGAATTGAATTCACCTCTTTTCTGTGTTCGATACAGTACGGTGGGGTTTTTTTGCATTCTGGGCAGTTTAGATATTTTCTAAAATCAATCATGAATTTACTTTGATTCTGACTTAAAAGATCTTACGTATGAATTATCAGTGTTTACAAACAAGATCGATCTTTAAAATTGATTTATTTTAATTATCCATTTGTTTAAAAGATGCACTAAAAGGGCAAATTTTTAAAACCTTGAACTCTATTTTGTAGAAAAATATAGGAACTATGTGTCTATCATATATGTTCCAATTAGACCTGGTAGAAGAAATTCTGAATATGATGAATTGGATGACACCGATGAATAATCTATTTTATCTGCAAGAATGAATTTTTAGGCACATTTAGATTCAAAAAAACATTTGGTTGAATAATTTTTGCCAATATTTCTAATCCTGTGATTGTTCTGATGCTCGGTTTGCTGAAATATGAGTTTGCATCTACTGCAAACACTTTTCCATTTTCAACTGCTCTTAAGGAATTCCATGATTTATTATTCTTCAATATTGTGTTGTATTCTAATATTGTACGATGTGTGTCAAAACCACATGGCATCATGATGATAACGTCTGGATCCGATTTTGTAATCTCATCAATGCTTATCTTCCTTGAACGTTCTCCATCTTTGCTTATCATATTTTCCCCACCCGCATCATTAATCATTCCTGGTATCCAATGACCTGATGTGAAAAATGGTTCAATCCATTCTAATGCAAGAACTTTTTGCTTTGTTGCTGGTTTGTGTTTTTTTATATGATTTATTCTATTTGTTAGTGATTCTGTAATCCTAATTGCACTGCTTTCTTTTTTTATTACTCTGCCAATCTCATTTACAGATTTAACAATCTCATCTAAATTATGTGGATCCATAGAATGAATTATTGGTTTGTATTGTAAAATTTGAATTGCCTTGTTGACTTGATTGTTATGTGCCGCACATGCCTCACATGTTTCTTGAGTTATTATTAGATCTGGGTTTGCTTTTATCATGTTTTTTTCATTTAATGTAAAAATCTCTTTTCCTTCATCAAGTAATTGACATGTTTTTGCATCTATTTCATTACTTGAAAGTTCTTCTGAATTTATAACTGAACTAATTACCTGCAGTTTTGTTTTAGCATTTTCAGGATATTTACATTCATGTGTGACTCCAAATAAAATATCATCTGCCTCAAGCTCATATAGTAACTCTGTAGCGCTAGGCAAAAAAGAGACTATTCTCTTTACTGACATATTTTATCATATGATTTGTTCTTTAAACATCATACGCTAAGCCAAAGTCAATTATGTTGATTAGGCAACTTAATAGGCATATTTTAGGCATAATTTTCATTGTCTTCTAACTCTCAAGATATTCGAAGAGCAATTTTAGCAAAATGGCATGAGAATTTATCAAAATATGGAAATTTATTTTCTTCAGATTCTATTAGTGGAACTAGTCCACCATCTGTGTTTGTAGGATCATACAATTATCCAAAGGTCTTTGTTGGACCAATGGTTCCGCCAATACATGGTGATACAAGCATTCTTGATAGTCCTGAAAAATGGACATCTAAATCACTTGAAGAGATTGTTAATTTTAGATTAAATTTAGTTCGTGGAGTACAAAAAATTTCAGTAGATAAAACAGAAGGACGTTACATCGAAAACTTGCAAGAAATTACAATGTCTTCTAAACCTGCTGACTCTGATTTACAATTTTCTAAAACTACTTCTGCAACAATTTCGCTTGATGGTGAGAGTGCTCCATTTGGACCTGTAGGTAAAATTAAATCTGCAAAATTTTATGACACAAGTGCAACAAAGTCTATAGAAAAAATCTATTATGATAAGGATCTTAATGCACAAGATGCTGTCTTAAATTTGTACAACTCTGGCATTGACATTTCAAAAATCCAAAAATGTTTTAGTATTGGCATGTTGGGACAAAAAAGAAAACTTGTCCCTACCAAATGGAGTATCACTGCAACCGATGATATTATATCTAAATCCCTTACCAAAGAAATTTTGGATTATCCAATAATTGATTCGTATAGGATTTTTACCTATGAACATCTGGGAAATTTGTTTTCTATAATTTTATTTCCTCATAGATGGATTTATGAAATGATTGAAGCATGGTATTCAAATGGTATTTTGGGATTTGGATATGATTTTGAAGATGCACGTGGGATTAATCACCCCCCTGCAATAGCTGGCGCATATTTTGCAGCAAAATTAGGTGTATCAGAATATCTAGTAAAAAATAAAATTCAGGCTGGGGTTATAATATTACGTGAAATTAGACCTGAATATGCTATTCCAGTTGGTGTATGGCAGGTAAGAGAAGGAATTCGCTCTGCAATGAAGCAATCTCCGATATTTAGTAATTCTTTTGATGATGCCCTTACTTTAGCTTCAAATAAAACGAGTATTAGTAAATTCGAATGGACCTCAAAAGGAAATATTGTAAAATTAATTCATCAAAAAACAATTGCTGATTTTTTCTAATTATTTTTTACTGTTCAAAAATCATGCCTAGATTTTCTACTGGTCTTTTTAGATAATTACATCCTGTTTCTAAAGTATATTTTTATCTAAAAAATTATGATGGATACTCTAAGATGTATTAAATGTAGTAAAACTATTCCAAAAACTGCTAATTATGCAATAACTGTATTTTTAGTCAAAGGTAAATTATCTGACCCCTTTTATGAGCATCTTTGTTGTCCTGATAAATTATCTATTACATGTTAATGTGATCTTGATCTATTTATTGGCCATTTTTTAATTCAATTATAGTGCAAAATAAGAACTTGTTAATTGGAATTGCTATTATTGCTAGTCCAATTGTTTTTGCCATTATCGCATTTCCTGATAGCTTTAGTCTAAGTTGGAATCAAGGTAGAGGTGGATTTATTTTTGCGCTAGTATTTGTAGTTGCAGAATTAATTGGTCTTAAAATTATTATTTCTAAAAAAAGATTGCTCTCTGTAATTCCAATAGCTTCCGTTGTAATTGTATATCTTATAGGATTGGAATATGGATTGAGAGATTTTATTTTATCTGGAGAAGAACTGTTTAACGTCCAACTGATTTATTCTTGGACATGGATGTGGGATTTTATTATAATGAGCATTTTTGTTGTAGTCGCACTGAGTATCTTTTTTGGAAAACGTTGGATTCGCATTGCACCCGCAGGTCCAATATTTCTTGCTGGCAGTGCAATAATTCTTTCACTTGATGCATTTTTCCCTTATGATTCGCTTGGCCCATTGCAATATGTAGTACCGTATTTGGTTCAAACCAATGTTTGGTTGATTAATGTGCTTGATTTAGGAACTGCCACTGCTCGAGATAATATTATGTTCTTAAAAGGTGATTTTGGACCGATGGTACTTCAAGTATTTTGGCCATCTGCTGGTGTACACAGTGTTATTATCTACTCATTGGTTATGGGTGCATTCCTTCTAAAAATGAATATTCATAGAAATCGAAAATTGATTTACTTTGTAATAGGAATTGTGGGTACTATTGGTGTGAATATGATCAGGATTTTCTCTTTATCTTGGTACGCACTCAAAGTTACTACTGATGCTAAACAATGGGAAGAATTTCACTCAGTTGCAGGCGAAATCATGTTTTTGCCTTGGCTGTTTGTGTTTTTACTAATAGTAATTATTATAGAAACAAGAAGACTAAAAAAATCTGAATCTAATGGAAACATTACTCCTAAAAATAATTTGTAATGCTACTTTGACCTTGTATTTCTGCAAGTTCAGAAACTTTTACCCCTAGCCGTCTGATCGTGTTTTTTTGCTCCTCTAGAGATTCTTTTAGTAATTGTAATGCATTTTTTTGCAATTCTTCTAAACTCGAAGTATGGTTTTTTAACATTCTAGATTTTGTTTTACTTGTTAAATCTGATTGAATAAATTGTATTCCTACTGACTTGAATGTTTTATTATTTTTTTTAATTACTTCGTACAACTCTTTAGATAACTCTATGATATTTTCTGCAAGAAATTCGTAATCTTTTGAATCTTTTTTTAGTGTAGAAATCTTGCTATATTGTATACTTGCCTCTCTTTCTTTTACTGGCTCAATATCAATTCCTCTAACTGCATTGAATATGTAGGTTCCATGTTTTCTTCCAAATTCTTTATTCAAAGTAAATACATCTAATTTTTTAACATCTCTTATTGTTTCAAAATTCATTTCAATGAATCTTTCTTCTGTCTTCTTTCCAATTCCTGGAATTACTCTAATCTTTAATTGTTCTAAGAACTCTTCCATATTTTCTGGTGATACAATTGTCAATCCATCTGGTTTTCTAAAATCTGATGCAATTTTGGAAATTAATTTATTTGAGGAAACTCCTATTGAACAACTAAGTTTTAATTTTTCTCTAACCGCATTTTTGATCTGTTGTGCTAAATGGCTTGCTTTATCAAAACTTCCTTCTACTCTATCTGTGACATCTAAATAGGCTTCATCTTTTCCTACATATTCAAAAATATTTGCACTTTTCTTGATAATTTCCATAGCATTTTGAGACATCTCTTCATAATACTCAAAATCAACTGGAAGAAATACTGCATCTTTTCTTTCTTCTAATCTTTTTTTTGCAAAAATAATTGGCATTCCTGATTTCACTCCGTATTTTCTTGCTATGTAGTTTGCAGTTGCAATTGCTCCACTATCTCCACCTCTATCTGAAAAAACACAAACACATACTGGTTTGGATTTTAAGTCTGGGGTTCGTATCTCTTCACACTGCGCAAAGAAATAGTCAAAATCTATATGAAAAATTATTCTAGACTCCAATTTGAATTCCTCATATGGTTATTCCCTTATTGTGTATCATCTAAATATTGAACATTTTTAACAATATTATGACTTATCCTATCTCATCTGATGAAAATGGTATTAACATAAAGCCAGAATTGATGGAAAAAGAAAAATTATATCATTTTGTGTTTAAGGATAAGGTTCTATTGCTGTTCAAAGATTCGCAAGATTTCCTAAATTGCTATGAAATCGAAGAAGAAGAATTAGTTGATCAAGTTAAAAATGCCAAAACTGATGAGGAAGTTGAAAAAATCTTTGAAAAATACATCCAGCGTGATGACCCAAAAATTAAATAAAAGACAATGAAGATTTTGTTATTAAAGGAACAATAAATTGAGTGATTCAAAAAAATCTAAAGACGC
>CAZQXU010000006.1:0-26148 GCA_964597385.1 uncultured Nitrosopumilaceae archaeon
ATACACCAATTGCGGGAGCCCCTCTGACAACCAAAGTTCTGATGGCGTCAGCTACCTGATTATAATCGTCATATGTTACAAATACTAGGTGATTTGGTAATTTGGTCTGGTCAATCATGATTACTTTGTTGTCTTTCCATTCAACGGTTCGTAAAAATGAATATTTATCTGGTTCCTTCGGCATATCATAATATAAAATTTTAAACGGTTTTAAAAATCAAGTGTTATATTGAAACCACTCATTAAGTTGAATAATTGATAAACAAAAAAAAATTACAAAAATTTGATACACAAAAAATGTATCAAATTTATGATAGTTGGCCAGATATTGCAAAACAAGCTTATAAGGATCATATTGAAGAAGTAGACTTTCCTAAATATTCAAATTTTGTATTTGCAGGAATGGGAGGGTCAGGTTCTATTAGCGATGTATTTTCTGCGATATTATCAAAAACAAATGTTCATGTAACAGTTGTAAAAGGATATACTTTACCCAAAACAGTAAACTCTGAATCAATCATAATTGTTACTAGTGTTTCAGGAAATACTTCAGAATCATTATCAATTTTAAAAAATGCTAAACAATTAGGTGCAAAAACGATCGCATTTTCAAATGGAGGAAAGATGAAAGAAATTTGTTTGAAAAATAACATTCATCATAGAAATATTTCAGGATTTCATTCTCCAAGAGCATCATTAACATCATTTTTATATTCTATGTTACAAACACTAAAACCAGTTTTACCAATTAAAGATTTAGATATAATAGAATCAATTGAAAGCATAAAGTCAATTCAAAAAAAAATAAATTCTGAAAACATGACAGAATCAAATCCTGCAATTAAAATTGCAGAGTACATTAACAAAACACCGGTTATATACTATCCTTATGGTCTTCAAGCTGCAGCAATAAGATTCAAAAATTCCCTTCAAGAAAATTCTAAGATGCATGCAATTGCAGAAGATGTTATTGAAGCATGTCATAATGGAGTAGTTGCATGGGATAATAAAAATAATTTTCAACCAATAATAATTAGAGGTAAAGAAGATTATGAAAAAACATTACAACGTTGGAATGTTTTAAAAAAATTATTCAGAGATAAAAAAATAAACTATAATGAAATAGTAAGTCAAAATGGGAACATCCTAACAAAATTAATTGGGTTGATTTATCTTCTTGATTATTCAAGCATATATTTGGCCATAAAACTTGGAAGGGATCCAACCCCAGTAAAAGCAATTGATTTTATCAAAAGAAATCAAGAATGAAAAAACCTAGCAAGACCTTCTTCCAACAATATTTTTGGTTGAAATCCAAGTTCTTCTTTCACTAGATTAATTGAAGTCTGACTATTCAAGATTTCACCCTTAATTTTAGATTTAAATTTGATTGGTAAATCTTTTCCAGATATTTTTAATAATAAATGAGCAAGATTTAAAATAGAAATTGATTTTCCACTCCCAACATTATAGATTCTTCCAATTTTTCCATCGAGATTTTTAATTGCAAGATTTATACATTCTATAGCATCATCAATATGAATAAAATCGCGGCTTTGACCTCCGGTTCCATAAATTTCTAGAGGTTTATTATCAGCAATCATTTTTAAAAATTTTGTAATTACACCTGCATATTCTTGTGATTGTCCTACACCATATAGATTAAAAAATCTAAGTATGATAGAATTCAGATTATGTTTCTTTGAGAACTCAAGTATGTTTTTTTCCATTTGTAATTTACTTTTTCCATATGGAGATATTGGCAAAGTGTTAGAATTTTCATTTAATTGTGTTGTACCTTGATTCCCAAAAACAGCGGCAGTCGAAATCGCAATAAATTTTTTTATGTTGTTTTCAAGGCATGCATCAAGTACGTTTTGAGTTCCATCAACATTAATTTTCATCGTATTCTCTGAATTCTTAAAAGAATCTGTTACACTAATTTGTGCAGCCAGGTGAATTACAGTATCAATATTACTTAGTGATTTTGATAAAAGAGTTCTATCTAGAATATCACCATGAATAATTTTAATGGTTGAATTAGATATATTTTTTGAAGAATTAGAAAAATTATCAAAAATTGTGACATTATTTCCCTGTTTAGAAAGATATGTTGATAGATATGAGCCTACAAACCCCATTCCTCCAGTAATAAAAATATTCATAATGATAAACGATTATTGTGGTAAATATCTTAAGCGATTAAAATTTAAATTGGATTTGAATTTATATGTAAAATGATTTTAAGAGTAATGATGTGTATTGGACAAAGTTATAGAAAATAAAGAATTCCTAAAAAAAACATACAGCAATAATGATTTACAAAGATTATACGACAAAGATTATTTTCAAGGAAGAGGTAGGGATAACCTTTGGGAAAGAAGAGCAGATTTCATAATTGAAAAATTTAATCCATGCAGGGTATTAGATATTGGATGTGCAACAGGTGAATTAGTAAAACATCTCAACAAAAAAGGGATTGATACGTATGGGATAGATGGATCGGATTATGCAATAAATAATTGTGATCCAGAAATAAGAGATAAAATATTTAAAGTTAATTTTAATTGTGACGAATTTCAATTCCCAGATAATCATTTTGATTTAATTACAAGTTTTTATTCAGTAGAACATATTCATGATATAGATTTTTTTGGGAAAGAAATTCTTAGAACTTTAAAACCTCATGGTATTGCATGGTTTTTAACTCCAAATTTAGATGAAAGTGGAAGAACAGAGGTGGATGTATTTACTAACAAATATGAGGATTGGAAAAAAATTTTTGAAAATCTTGGTTTTACAGTTGACAAGTTTAGTCCTCACGGTATGCTTACATTACGAGGAAAACTTCATAAATATCGTCTATACATTCTTCCAAATTTTTTACAAAACATCATAAAAAAAATTGCATATGATATTGCAAATGCAAAATATATGAAAGATACTTCATTTATTATTAAAAATAACCCTTAAAATTTTATTTTCAAGTTTCCTAATAATTTTTTAACTAAATCTCTTGTTTCATAATCTATTGATAATAAAATTGCAAAATAAGACAACATACCTATACCGACAATTCCAAAAATTTCAAAAGCAAAAATAGATGCTTTTGGATTGTATGTTAAAAATGGAACAAAATACACTAAAACAATAGTCATTATTGATGCTGAAATTACATATTTCACAGTAGCAGTTAAAGAAAAAATACTGTTAACCATTTTTTTGGCATATCTCCATTTGTAAATAGTCATAGGAATACTAGTAAATAACAGAAGTGAAGCCCAAATAATTCCAAATTCACCAGAAATATTTTCATCAACTCCAGTAATTATTGTTAAAATAACTAATCCTACAACATAAGTGGTCATACGAATAATATTTAATGTTGGAATTTTAAACAAAGCAGAATGCATGATTTGCTTAACTCGTATTTCTTTTTCAAAATCAATTTGTTCTTTTCCTAAAATAATTACGTCAAATAAACTACTTACAGTAATAGTTAGATTATATAAAATTAAAATATGTAGGATATGTTCCGATATTGCATATTCTGGATTTAGTAAAAATAAGAACGGTTTTGCTAATATGAATAAACCAAAAGCTATAGGTATAGTAAACATTAACATAAGTTTTGATGAGATTAATACATCAAGGTCTTTTCCACCACCCAATAATTTTATGTAAAGTGGGTATGCTAAGAAATTTCCATACTCAATAAGTGTTGAAAAGACAAAAGCTATTTTAAAAATTGCAATTTGAATGAAAGAACTTGTTAAAGCGACCACTATTAAAATATCAGTCATGTAAATTATATCTGCAAGATAACCATAACCAGGTAACCATAATGATCTTATGATTTTTTTAACATTTGTAAATTCTAATTTTTTCTTTAGTTCAGATCTAATCAGATATGCTAATACTGCAATGTGAACAAATTCTGCAAGAATAATTACTAAAATTGCTTCGACAAGTGAAAAATTTCCTCCATAAATAATTACAAAAGCAAAGAGGATTTTAGCAGATTCAAATGTTAAAAATCCATATGCAGTAAATTCTGGTCTTCTCCCATTTGCAATTGCAGTAAGTGCATTTACTATAGAAGATGAAGGGACTTGTAATGATGCAAAGAGAAGAATAGGTAAAAGATCTTCAAACTGATTGAGGAAAAATGTTCCAGCAATTACATAAGAGAATACACCAACTATAGAAAATACCCCAGCCACCAATACACCGGCACTTGCTATATTGAATCCTCTTGCTGAATACCTTACAAACCAATATGATAGTAAAATAGAAGGGAATGAACCATAAATCAAAACAGAACTAAGTACACTCCATTGTCCAAATTCAACAACAGAAAGATTTCTCGTAATCAAAGTAACAAAAATGAAACCTGTAAGTAAACTTAGAAATCTAGCAAAAAAAGTAATCAATCCTGAATAACGTAAACGTATATGACTCATAGAAATTATTTCATAATCGGAGATATTAGTTGATAGATCATAGTTATTAACATAGTTATTAAAATAGTTATTAAAATAGTCATTAAGAAATTTCCAAAAATATAATATCTAACCTCATAATAAAATATCATTGAATTTTATTTATCCTACTGGAGGTCCATTCATAGATAGAAAAGAACTTGAACCAGAACTAGAACCCATAGATATTTTAATTCCAACACTTGATGCAGAGACATTTTTAGAAAGATGCTTGTTTTCAATTTTCCGCGAGATTCCAGTAAATAATTTAATTATATGTGATGGTGGATCAAAAGATAATACTGTCAACATATTAAAAAAATTTCCAAGAACTGAAATTTATGTTAGATCTGACATTAGAACAACTGGAAAAGTGATGGAATTTTTGATTTCTAAATGTAGTACAGAATGGTTTGTAGTTATTGATTCAGATATAGAAATTAGTGATGGTTGGTATGATGAAATGAAAAAATTTGAAAATAAATTTGATGCAATTGAAAATAGCAATGAAGTAATAGCATATCACAGTTTTCGTCAAAATAAACCAAAATTAGAAGAAAATCAAAGATCGTATGACATGTGTCATTTAATAAAAAAGGATGCTTTGAAAGACTACAAATGTGATGATGATTTTATGTGGAGATATACGGATTATTTTATTAGGCAAACTATTGAAAAATCAGGTTTCAAATATGGGAAAATTTCATCAACAATGCATATTAACAATGAAAGTGAACGGATTAAATATGCTTCTGATTCAGAAAAAAATTATTCAGAATTGGTTTGGAAAGAACCAGAAATAAGAATACTAGATAAAGACAAAGAGAGAGAAATAATGATTAAAAATGCAAAAGCAATAATAAAATATCTTGATCCTGAAAGTATTTTAGTTAAAAACAATAGAGGGTTATCATCAATGATCAACATCTTAGATAGAGATTGGATCAAAACTAATGGTTCCAAATGGCTAGATGTGTATGATTTAGTAAATTCAAAAAAGTATAAAATTAAAAGAAAATTATTCCTATTTTTAAATAGAAATAAAAGTTCAAATTAATAACCAATATTAACATCAAAACTTTTGTAGCTCATATTGAAAAAAGCTCTAATTACTGGAATAACAGGTCAAGATGGAGTATATTTAGCACAGTTATTATTAAAAAAAAATTATAAAGTTTTTGGAACTTTTAGAAGAGTATCTAGTCCAAATTTTTGGAGATTACAAAATTTAGAAATTTTTTCAAAAATTCATTTAATTCCAGCTGATCTATTAGATATGGGTTCATTAATTGAAGCAGTAAAAATTTCTGATCCAGATGAAGTTTACAATATGGCCGCAGTAAGCTATGTAGCTACTGCTTTTGAACAGCCTGTAGGAAATGCTGAGATTACCGGAACCGCAGTAACAAAGTTACTTGAATCTATAAGATTTTTTAATCCAAAAATAAAATTTTATCAGGCTTCAAGTAGTGAAATGTATGGAAATGGTGGTGTTAAATTTCAAAAAGAAAACACACCTTTTGCTCCTGCAAGTCCATATGCTGCAGCAAAATTATATGCTCATTGGATAACTGATGTATATAGAAGAGCATACAACATGTTTGCTGTTTCAGGAATTTTATTCAATCATGAATCTCCTTTAAGAGGAATGGAGTTTGTATCAAGAAAAATTACTAACGGTGTAGCGAAAATAGCCCTAGGTTTAGAAAATGAATTAGTGTTAGGTAATTTAGATTCTAAAAGAGATTGGGGATATGCACCAGAGTATATGGAGGCAATTCATCTAATGTTACAAAGTAAAACACCTGAAAGTTATGTAATTGCAACAAAAGAATCTCATTCGGTAAAAGAATTTGTCAAGCTATCTTTTGAAGAAGTTGGATTAGATTGGAAAAAATATGTAAAAATAGATAAGAAATTCTTTAGACCTCTAGATGTCAATTATTTATGTGGAGATAATACCAAAGCCAAAGAAAAATTGAAATGGAAACCTAAAACAAAATTCAAAGAATTAGTGAAAATTATGGTTAATGCAGATTTAAAAAGATGGGAAAAATTTCAAAATGGAGAATTTTTTCCTTGGGATGCACCTATGTATCCCAGTGAATCTAAAATTATTGGAAGACAGTAAAATTAAAAAACATTATAATAAAAATTCCTTCATTTTATAAAAAAGCATATTTTTTATATCATATAAATAATTAGAGATTGAAATGGAAGTTAATTTAAGAGATATAAAAGAAAATGATAGTGATTTTCTCTATCAATTGTATATATCAAGAAATTCTGAAGATATTTTAACACCCATAAATTATACGGACCAAAAAAAATTTGTTAAAGATTTTCTTAAATCTAAAAATAACCATCCTTATGAGGATTGGAAAATTATAGAAATAAACAACAAATCTATTGGTTCAGTTACATTAAATAAAAATAATAATGAATTAGGATTTTGGATAATTCCTGAATTTCAAGGATGTGGTATAGGATCCATTGCAGTAAAAAAATTAATGAAATTAGCAAAAAAAGATTATTATTCTGCAATAATTAGACCAGAAAATTTAGCAAGTAAATCATTAGTAGAAAAATTAGGATTTAATTTGACACATCACAAATATTTAAAAAAAAATAATTTGAAAGAATAAACTATGTATTAAGATAAACAATAATTTTTAAAAAGCATAAATTTTAGAAATCAAAAGATTATTACATCTTAAAATAATCACATTTTATAATAAAATGGATTTAAAGATTATAGAGCATGATTCATGTAGAGTATGCTCAAAAAAAGCATTGCAATCCATCATTTCTTTAGGGGAACAATATATTGTAAATTTTTCTGAATCCAAAAGTAATGATGGGGTTTTAGTTAGATTAGATTTAGTTTTATGTAATGAGGATGACGGGGGTTGCGGATTACTTCAACTCAAACATACTGTACCAGAAGAATTACTTTATAGAAATTTTTGGTATAAAAGTGGAGTAAATCAATCAATGATTAATGCTTTAAAAAATATTACAGATCAAATCAAAGAAAGGATTTCTCTAAATTCAGACGATATTGTTATTGATATTGGTGCTAATGATGGAACTTTACTAAGAACATATGAAAGAAAAGATTTAGTTTTAGTTGCATTTGAACCTGCTAAAAATCTAGTTGAAGATGTAAAAAAAGGCACATCAAAAGTAATAAATGATTTTTTTAATTTTAAATCATTTTCAGATGAATTTCCAAATAAAAAGGCTAAGGTAATCACTTCCATTGCAATGTTTTATGATCTTGAAAATCCTAATGAATTTGTAAAAGATATTTCAAAAATTTTAAGTGATGATGGAATATGGGTTATTCAAATGAATTACTTAGTAACAATGCTAGAAAATAATGCATTTGATAATATTGTTCATGAACATCTAGAATATTACTCTCTTAATTCACTTGAAAAACTATTATCAAGACATAATTTAGAAGTATTTGATTTAGAAATTAATGATGTTAATGGTGGAAGTATAAGGACGTACATAAAGCATAAAGAAGTAAAAATTTTAATCACATCTAAAGTTCAAGAAGTAAGAAAAAATGAATTAAAAATGGGTCTGAATAAAATTACTCCATATATTGAATTTGCTGAAAGGATAAAAGAATTAAAGAATCAAACATGTCAATTCATTAAAAATGAAATAAAAAATGGGAAAAAAATTTATGTGTATGGAGCATCAACACGTGGAAATACACTATTGCAATATTATGGATTAAACTCTGAGATTATCACTGCTGCCGCAGATAGAAATCCAATGAAATGGGGTAAAAAAATAATTGGTTCTGAAATTCCAATTATATCTGAAGAACAAGCAAGAAAAGAAAATCCAGATTATTTTTTGATATTACCATGGTATTTTCTAGATGAATTTTTGAAAAGAGAAGAAAATTATTTAAAAAATGGCGGAAAATTTATTGTTCCACTTCCTAAATTTAAGATTATTGGTGCACAAAAATTCCAATAAGAAGATGGTTGTAAGAAAGGATGAAAATTAAAAACTTGAAAAAAAAATTTCAAATTCCATTTAGTGAGCCTGATTTAGGAAAGGAAGAAACTGATGCTGTAATCAAAGTAATGAAAAGCGGATGGCCTACACAGGGAAAATATACAGAGGAGTTTCAGAAAAAATTAGAAAGTTATCTATCTTCAAATGTTTCAATTGTTAATAATGGTTCATCAGCTTTAATGGCATCTTTAATTGCATTGGGTTTAAAACCGGGTCAAAAAGTTGTAGTTCCAGCATTCACATATGTTGCAACAGCGTCAATTCCAAAAATTCTAGGAGGTGAAATATTTGTTTCAGATATCGATAAAGAAACACTGAATATGGATATTGATTCGTTTGAAAAAATTGTAAAAAAATATGATATTGATTTTGTTATGCTTGTAGATGTAGGAGGAAATTCTTGTGATATTGATGCGTTTGTGGAGTTATCTAAAAAATATAAATTTCAAATTGTCCAAGATTCGGCACAGGCTTTTGGTTCTAGTTATAAAAATAAAAAATTGGGAAATTATCAACATCCAACTATTTTTAGTTTTCAAATAACAAAAATACTCACTACTGTAGAAGGTGGTTGTATAGCTACAAATGACGATAAATTAATGAAAAAAATAAATAAAATTAAAGATTATGGAAGATCTGAATCAGGTAGATATATTCATGATTTTATAGGAACAAATTTACGAATTACAGATATTCAATCTACTATAGGAATTCAACAACTTAAAAAAATTGAGAACCATATTAATCATAGAAATAAAATTGCCTCTACATATGATTTACAAATAAAAAAATTGAACCATCAAATAAAAAAAGAATATTGTACATTACATTCTTATATGTTATATTTTTCTATTACAAAAAATAAAGAAATGAGAGATAGAATTTTAAAAAAATTAATTAAAAATAAAATTGATGCAAGAACATCTTGGACACCAATCCATAAGCAACCATATAATCTAGTTACAAAATCTTTTGATTGTAAAAATGCTGAAAATATATTTGATAATTCCTTAACATTGCCAATATACAATAACATGCCAATAGAGTTTGCTGAAAAAATTATTAATATAATTGAGAATTAACATGATTGAAAATATACCTACAGAAAAGCTGTATGATGAAAAATATATTGAAATAATGTCAAAAATTGAAAAACTACGTTCGTTAATTTTGAAACATAAGTTTAGTTTATCTTTAGCAGGAACTGGAAGTAAATTTTATTCAATATGTGATATAATTTTAGAACCCCTAAAAGAATCAAAATTAAAAGTTCCAATAAACTATTTTCTAATAAAATTAAGGAGTTATCTTATACAAATGAAAATGATTCAAACTTCGTATGTAAACTATGTTTGGACAAGGGATGTAATTTTATCTAGTACATTTCCAGCTCCGGTAAGAAGAGTAGAATATCCTTGGGCTGTTGAAAATTCACAATTAAAAAAAGGGATGAAAATTTTGGATGTTGGTTCCGGAGTGTCTATGTTACCAATTTATTTAGCCTCAGAAGGATACGATGTTTATTCTATTGATAATGATGATACCATAATTAAGAAGGTTTGTCCGAAATTATCTGAATGGTGTAAAACAAAAATTCAATTTAGTATTGGTGATGCTACAAAAATAAATTTTGAGGATAATTATTTTGATAGAGTATTTTGTATTTCAGTATTAGAACATCTTGAAGAAGAAGTAGGAAATATCAACCAACGAGATTTTCATAAAAAAAATCTAGATATTAAAGCAATTAACGAAATGTTACGTGTCTTAAAACCAAATGGATTATTAATTTTAACTTTAGATTGGTCAGAAAATCCTAGTGATTTCAGATCGTATGATATTAATGATATTTATGATAGATTATTACAAAACGTTAAACATTTACTTGTTGAAAATAAAAAGCCGAAAGTAGATTGGAATGTTTTAAAAGAAAAACATTTAGCTGCTGAAAAGGAATTTCCACCATATTCATATTTAGTGGAAGGTTGGGCAATGGGCATAATTTTGAAAAAACAATGAAGAATTGAATTATCCTCACGTACTAAATTATTCTACCAAATTCTGCTTTTTCCAATAGGGATATCAGAATTTAGTTTAGCTATTTCCGGATTTGAATCAAGAAACTGGATAATTTTTGACAGTTTTATTGGTTTAATAGAATTTTGAATATTTTGGTTTACCAATCTAACTAACCAAAGATCCTGTGGAGTATCTACAGTTAATCGTAAATCAGGTCTTTGAAGATTCTTAGCAGGTTTAAATCTATTTATTTTAAACTTGTTTTTATTTTCAAATATATACAAAGAACATAGTTCACTTCTATGTCGTTTTTGGCCTTTAGCATGTGATATTTCTAATGCTGCACGGTTAATCACCTCGTATCCACTCCCAAGTGGAATATCCTCTACAACTGAAAAATCATATTTTCCTTGAATATGATCTGAAATTACTTTATCAATTCCTTCCCAATAGATAAATGGATTTTCTGCGGTAACACGAAAAACAATATCTGCATCAACATATTGTGCACCAATAATTAATCTATTCAGCACATCAGTATCATTACCTATAACATATTTGATTTTTCTTTTTTTTGCAAAATCTATAAAAAATTCATTGCCAGGATTTTCACTTATAGCTAAAACAATATCATTAATTTTTTTAGATTTTTTTATCTGATTAATAAGAAGAGCCAATATGGGTTGCTTATCAATTAATTGCAAGGGTTTTGCAAAAAGTCTTGAAGAATCAACCCTACATGCAATTACAGCTGCTACTTTCAGAATATTTGTATAAACTTTAGTTTCAGTTAGCACCTCACCTTTTTGTAAAGATTTTAATAATTTTTTCCCAGTAAAAGATGAGATTGGGTTTTGTTTAACAGATGTCCGTACAAAATTAAACATCTTGTAATCAAGATTTGTATTTTTTGGAATTTTTACTTTTGCAACTGGATTTTTTTTATGTGTTAATCTATATTTTGTTTCATTTTTTCCAAATTCAAAAGAATTATTTCCAAGGCTTTTTTCTGTCAATTTAACAAGTTTTACAAATTCTTTAAATTCATCAGGATTTAATGCTGAAAAATAATCTAGTCCTTTATTTTTTCTATCCAAAGTAATATGCTTTTCAATTACAGTAGCACCTTTTGCAATTCCTACAAGCGGTGAAATTAATGCTAATTTTGAGTCACCTGATATATGATCCATTAATCCTACTGGTAAATCAAATTTTTCTTTTAGTGATGTTAATCTTGAAAGATGTAAATCTTCTAATTTTGTAGGATAGCCCTGAAAACCGTGCATTAAAACAATTTCTTTTTTTAATGTAGACAAAATATTAATTGCATTTTCAATTTCTTTAGGGGAACACCCTGCAGTTGAAAACAAAATAGGTTTAGAAATTTTAGCAAAATAATTCAAAATGTATGGATTACTTGTATCTGACGAATGAATCTTAAATCCAGTAATATTATATTTTGAAAGAGATTTTGCACTTTTTAATCCAAAAACATCTACAAAAACATCAAGTTTCAAGGATTTTGCATATGAGATTAAATGTTTCCAATTTTTTTCAGTCATCTGAAGGTTTTGATATAAATTATATAATTCATGACTAGGCTCTGCTAACTCATCTGGGGTGAATTTTTGGTATTTTATTGCATCAGCTCCAGATTCAGATGCGGCTTTAGTTATTTTTTTAGCTAGAGATAAATTACCTTCATGACTATTAGCCATTTCTGCAATAATGTAGGTTTTCTTTGAACCAAATAGAATACTCAATTTGTTTAGGATATCAAGACTTGGTTAATAAATTTGACAATTAGAAAATAAAGACACCTTCATTAAGCTTATAATAATTTTAAAATTAAGTAGGATTAGATAATATTGGAATATAATACAGAAATTTGGGATAAATATACAGAAGAAAATGTAGTAGTTAAAAATAGATTGTCAGAATTTCTTTTTGATTCAATTTTGACATTAGGTGGTGGAAAAATTTTAGAAGCTGGATGCAATATTGGAAATAATCTTAGTTCATTTCCGAAAAATTATGATATTTACGGTTTAGATTTGAACGAAAAAGCTTTGAAGAAATGTAAGGATAGATATCCATCTTTTAAGTTTGAAAAGGGTTCATTATTAGACATTCCGTTTCCAGATTCATTTTTTGATATTGTCTTTACACGTGGAGTTTTAATTCATATTTCTCCAGAAAATTTAGATAATGCTTTATTAGAATTATTAAGAGTCTCAAAAAAATGGGTTTTCAATTTAGAATATTTTGGCGAAGATGGTAAAATGATTAAGTGGAAACGAGGAGATGATATGTTATGGTATAGAAACATGAAAGAAAGATGGAATAAATTTGATGTCAAAATTGTTTCCGATATAGATATACCAGAAGATATTGATGAGGGTAAAACAAGGCTTACTTTGGTAAGAAAAAATATAGATGGTTAAATTGTTTGAAAATAAAAAAATTCTCATTACAGGTGGTTCTGGTTCTCTTGGACAAGCATTAACAGAAAAACTTCTAAAACTAGATGTTGATACAATTCGAATTTTCAGTCGTAATGAAAATAAGCAAGTTATCATGCAAGAGAAATTTCAGGATAGCAGATTGAGATTTCTAATTGGAGATATTAGAGATTCTTCAAGATTAGTCAGAGCCATGGAAGATATAGACATAGTTTTTCATGCTGCTGCATTAAAACATGTTCCAGTAGTAGAATACAACCCATTTGAATCAATTAAAACAAATGTAGTAGGCTCTCAGAATGTAATAGATGCATGTTTAAAAGAAAATGTCGATGTTGCAATAGGAATTAGTACGGATAAGGCAGTTTCTCCTCTCAATACATATGGAGCCACGAAATTAATTATGGAAAAACTATTTGCTACAGCACAAAATTATTTAAACAAAGAAAAATACAGGACAAAATTTTCTGCAGTTAGATATGGGAATGTAATGGGAAGTAGTGGTTCGGTAATTCCTAAATTTATTGAACAGATTAAGGCAAAAAATAAACTCACTATAACAGATACACAGATGACTCGATTTAATATTAAAATGAGTGATGCGCTTGATTTTATTTTAAATTCTGCAAGTATTGCAAAAGGTCAAGAAATTTTTGTTCCCAAAAATCTTAAAGCATATTCAATAATGGAATTAAAAGATGCCTTAAATGAATTATTAGAAGATATTGGTTTTGATATGATTCCAATTAGACCTGGAGAGAAAATTCATGAGACACTTATTAATTCTGATGAAATGAGAAACGCATGGCAAGATAATTCAAATTATGCGATTTTTAGTAATTCAATTAATGATAAAAACATAAAAGAAAAACATCCCAATATGGAGAAAGTTGATTCTATTATTCCATATTCATCAGATAATGTAGAAAAAATTTTAAAAGAAGAACTTAAAGACATCATAAAAAATTCGGGTTTATTATAATAGAAAAAAAGTAAAAACATGAATCTATCAAAATTAGATGATCCGTCACACACATTTGTAATTGCCGAAGCCGGTTCAAACTGGAAAGTTGGAAATTCCGATGAAAATTGGAAAATGATTGAAAATCTTGTTAAAACAGCTTCAAATGCAGGTGCGGATGCAATCAAATTTCAAACTTTTAACTCAAAAACACTTTATGCTTCCGATGCAGGACAAATAAAATATATTAAAGATTCAGGGAAAAGTGAAAAAATAAATTCATTAATAGAGAATTTAGAGATGCCTTTAGAATATCTACAAACAATTAACAAAATATGTCAAAAAAATAACATACTATTCATGTCATCTGCATTTTCAGTAAAAGATTTAGAAGAAGTTGACAAATTTTCTATAATTCACAAAGTTGCATCATATGAAATCAATCATGTTAAATTATTAGAATCTCTTGCAAAAACTAAAAAACCAATTTTATTATCAACAGGTTCCTGCTCAAATGAAGAAATTGATTTTGCAATAAAATTTTTGAATGATAGATCACATAATGATATAGCACTATTACAATGCACCTCAAAATATCCAGCACCTTTAGAAACTATGAATTTGTCAGTAATTCCAAATTTAAAAAGAAAATATGGGTTACCTATTGGACTTTCTGATCATAGTATGGATCCTATAATTGCACCGTTAGTAGCAATAGGATTTGGAGCTACCATAATTGAAAAGCATTTTACATTAAATAGGTCATTACCTGGTCCTGATCAATCATTTGCTATTGAACCAAATGAATTAGAATTGATGATTTCATCTATAAGGAAAGCAGATAGAACTAAAGGTACAGGAGAGAAAATTGTTTTAGATGTTGAAAAAGAATTAAAACAATTTGCTACAAGAGCAATACAAGCTAAAAAAAATATTAGTAAAGGAGAAATTTTTAATGATGATAATATAGCATTGTTAAGACCAGGTGAACGAAAAAGAGGTGCTGAAGCTAGATACTATTATACAATTTTAGGAAGAAAATCTTTAAAGAACATTTCAGAAGGGGATGGGATTATTTTAGAAGATTGTGAAAATTAACAATAAGAATTCACATTTTTTATAATAAAATCAATATCATTGTCAGTTAGATTAGGATGATTTGGAATAGAGATGATTTCTGATGAAATTTTTTCAGTAATATGTAAATCAGAAAATTTCATTTTATGATAATAGGACATTTCATGAATAGGTCTATAATGAATACCAGTTTCAATGTTACATTCTTTCATTGAATTCATAAATTTTTTCCTATTCTTTACTCTAATCCAATATAGGTGATAAGAACAGTTTTCATCATAAGGCATTTTATTTTTGCATTCTAACTCTTTAGAAAAAATTTTTGCAATTTTTTTCCTCTTTTTGTTTAAAGAATCAAGTTTGGATAACTGAGCTTGGCCAATAGCTGCTGAAAATTCATTCATATACATATTCCAACCTAAATCTTTAACATCATAAAAAGATCCTTTTCTATTTGAAATTCCACACCAACGTCGAATTTTTAATGTTTCTTGATTTTTTTTACTATTTTTTCCATTTAATGAAATCAATCCTCCAGTAGGCATTGCCAAATTCTTTACGGGATGAAAACTAAAACAAACCGCAAATGAATGAGAACCAATTTTTTTATCATCATAAATGGCTCCAGATGCATGAGCAGCATCCTCAACAATTGGACATCCGTATAATTTTGAAACATTATTTATTTTTTTCATGTTTGCAGGCATTCCTCCAAAATGTACAGGAATAATCGCTGCAGTTTTTTTTGAAATTATTTTAGATATAGATTTGTAATCAATACAGAGAGATTTTTCATCCACATCTGCAAATGTTGGTATTCCTCCATTGTAGATTATTGCATGTGCAGTACTAACAAACGAAAGAGAAGGTAAAATCACCTCCTTTCCTTTTATATCAATTAATGATAAAGCAAGATGAAGTGCAGAAGTGCCATTATTTACTGCAACACATTTTTTAGAATTTACATAGTTGCAAAAACTATTTTCAAATTTTTCCACCTCTCCAGTACCAGCACCTGAAGCCCAATTGTGACTTTTTAAAACTCTTAAAACGGATTTCTCTTCTCGTGAATCAATCACCGGATCAAATAATTTAATTTTATATTTCATTATTTTCCTCTAATTTTTCATAAGTATGTTGAATTAAATTAAATCCATTATTTTTAAAGAATTTTATTGATTTTTTATTCATAGGATTAATATTTGCCAAGTATCTTTTTCTTTTGTGTTTTTTTATTAAGAGTTTTAGAGCAGTTTTTCCTAAATGGAGATTTTGATACTCTTTTTTAATAAAAATTCCAATTTCGTTTTGTTTAGATAAATAAATTGAACCTACTTTTGTATTTTTTAGTTTAATAATATACCAAGCAGAATATGGATTTGAAAGTATGAAATGTTTGTGTTCATCATAAGTAGGCATTCTTCTATGAGATATGTTAACTGTAGATGTTCTTTCCTTTAATAATCGATATAAAAATAGAAAATTTTTATCAGAAACTTTTTCTAAAGAAATTAAGTTTGTAGAAAACTTTAGTTTTGTAGTCTTAGTTATCATATTTTATTTTTTCAATATTATCATTATCATCACGAATAAGCTCATTATTAGAATTAGTTTTAAAAAGATCTTTGTTTGTAAATTTATCACAAATTAATAGAAATTCTTTTTTTGATATTTCAAAATCAGATAGAAATTCGTTAAAATATTTTAACGGAATTTTTCCTTCAAATTTTTTGATTAATTCTAAACCTTCATCTCTACTAATCCTTTTATTTCTGATATCTATTGATGCGTGATCTGTAGTACGTCCAAAACCAAATTTTAAAAATTTAAAGTAATCATGAAATGAAACGTATTTTGTATCAAGATTTTCATAATTTGTATATGTTCCTTCATTTGGTTCATCTAATGTGGAAAATCCAATTTTTTTAACAACTTCAAGTTGTTTTCTTGCATCCCATTTTAAATAAAATCCAAGAAAAATACCATTAATTCCAACTTGATTTAATTCTTCATCGGATGGATAAAGATATGGTTGTAAATCACGTAATTCAATTCCATGTTTAACCATATCTTTAGGACTTATTTTATCTAAAAAATATCCACCATGTTTTTCGCACCACTCTTTATCTAAACGAGGGTTAGAACTTACAGAGTCAGGACCTCCATATTCAAATTGAGGATTTTCACCCCAAATAATTAAAGGAATTTTATATGCAACTGCAATCTTAACAGGAACTGTGAATATTCCAATATGTTCAGGCCATGCACAATCCCCTAATTCCATTAAACCAAATTTTGCCAATTTTTTATAGATTATTGGATTAGCTGTAAATTCAATACAATCAATTCCTAAATTTTTAATATTCTCAATATTTTTTCTTCCAAGGTCAGTAAAATCACGAGGATGAAAGCTTACTAAAAGAGGATTTAAACCAAATTCATTTTTTATAACATGTGCTTGATAATGACTATCTTTTCCTCCACTTACTGGAATGATACAATCATATCTTGAACTATCTTTAGAGCGATATTTTTCTAGAATTTCTTTGAGAATGCTTTTCCTTTTATTCCAATCAATTTTTTCTTTTTGGTCAGCAGATCTACATGCATCACAAACGCCGTTTTCATCAAAGGTTAATTCTGGTTTAGTATCAGGAAATAAGCATCTAATACAGTATTTCATGTTATTCTAATTATTTATGATAAAATCCGAAAATTAAACTTTTCAATAAATATGTTTTACATATTAAATATCGTTTTAATTGTCAAAAATCAATTTTTTAAAGTCACAATACAAGTCATTATTTGAAAATTCAGTAAAAAATAGATTTCTTGCATCTTCAGTATCTAAACTCCATTTATTGTAGTTAAAATTATCAATTTCATTAATTAAATTTTGTATTGGAACAAAAAATGCAAGTTTGTTCAAAAATAACTTTTGTTTAATACCACCAAGAGAGATTAGAGACAATCCAGCAATATCCACATAAAAAGTAGGTTTTTTCATAAAAACTGCATCAAATCCAACAGTAGAAGTTACAGTGATGATCAAATCACTAATCAGTAGATCTTCTATTAAGCTTCTAGAGCTGAGAATAAAACTGGAAGAAAATTCAGACAGTATTTTAATTATATCTGAAATATCACCAGGATGTGGTCTGATTAATAATAATATATCATTTCTATTTTTTAATTGTTCATTAAGAAATTTTAAAAGTATTAAATCAGGATTGTTTTCTTTTTTTGACAAACGAAAAGATAGTGGAAATAAAATAGTTATTTTGTTTTCTTTGTTATAATTACTCTGTAAGGTTTTTCGGGTGTTGATTTTATTTATTTGGTGTAATTTGTAAAAAGATGGATTTCCAATAACAGAAATATTATTTTCTGAATATATTCCATTTTTAATTAGAATATTTTTGTAATATTCTCCAAAAACCCATATTTTATCAGGTAATGGATTACCTAATAAGAAAAAATTAGTTAAAATTTCTTTATGAAAATAATCCGGATTATTATCATAAATTATTCCATGTTGAATTCCAATAGTTGTAATTCCTAATTTTTTAGAAACAAATTCAAATACTTTGGCATACGGTCCGGTTTCATAAACTTGAATAATTTTAGTAGGACGGTGTTCTTTAAGAAAAAGTTCTAGATTAGAAAATAATTTAAGATAAGTAGGTAAATTAGGTTCCAAAAAGATTTCATTAAAAATATTTTTCATAAACGATAAAAAATTAATATTCATAAATGAAAAAAAATCCTTATCTATTAATTCAAACATTTTTTTAATTTGATTCTTCAAGAGATTAAGATTTAATGAAATATCTGGATTATCAAATGTTAAAACTACTTCTAATGGAAGCCATCTATTGGATTTTGATAATCTTTTAGTTAAAGATGTGATGTCACCTTTTAAAGTATAATCAATATCAATACAATAATACGACGAATTATCCTCAAGTTGATTTAGTATTGGTTGTAGAATAAATTCCTGATTTTTAGAAATGTTAGTTTCGATATCATACATTTCTCTATTATAGATTCCAGGGACAGTAAACAAGATAAAATTTTGAGTTGGTAAAATAAAATTTTTTTCTTTAAATTGTGCTAGTCTATTTTTTATTTTATTTTTTGTTATTTGTTTATATAATTTCTTTTTAATTTGATTTTTAATTTTTGTAATGTCATAACAAAACATTTTAGATTTTGAGAATTGAAAATCAATATTTTTTTGATTACAAATTTGCTTTATTAAATCGATTTTATCATAGCATCCTCGAATTTCAAGTACTTTTGGAGAATAATTATTAATGCAAATACTAAGTCTTTCAATGAAAAGCACAGCTTCTTGATACTTTGGATATATCATTTGATAAACTAACCACCAAGCAGAATAATTATCAATTTTAAACCATTCTAAAACTGTTTTATCGCCAATTAGTTTACTAGGAATCTTAGAAAAATCTTTAATTTCATCATAATCACGAAATTTTTCTAAATCATCAAGATCAATTTCTAATAAAGTATTATTAGATATTTTTTCATTTTTAGAATCATATAAAATCATCTTTAGCATCAAAAATCTAGATTTAGTTTCTAAAATTTAGAATTTCAATGTTATGTTTATAAAATAACAATTACTTAAATAGATAAATCCATGGCATTTGAATAATTGTCAAAAAAAATATGTGTTTTTCCAAATGATCCCATTATGTCATATTATAAGAAAGGAGAGATAAAAGAGGGATATTTTAATCCAAAGAATTTTTTTGATGAAGTTCATGTGATTTCATTATTTAATGATGAGATAGATGAAAAAATAGTTCAAAAGCTAGCAGGTTCATCCATATTAAAAATACATAAATTGGAAAAAATTACCATTTTAAATCGAACCCAGATATTATCTAAAGTAGAAAAAATAATATCTGAGATTAAACCATCGATAATAAGAGCTTATAATCCTCTTTTAGAAGGATGGTGTGCAACAAAGATTGCATTAAAATTTTCTATTCCACTAGTTATATCATTACATACAAATTATGATCAACAACGTAAACAAGCAAAATCTGAGAATAAGATTAGGCAATTTTTAAAACTTTGGTATACGTCAAAAACGATTGAAAAATTTGTTATATCAAATTCTACCATTGTAATTTGTTCATATAATTTTCTTGTTCCATATGCAAAAAAGATGGGCGCAAATAAAACAGAATTAATATACAATAAAGTTAATTTAAGTGATTTTTCACCTAATCATAAAAAGGAAATAAAATCTAATGTGCCAATAATAATATCAGTAGGGCGAATGATAGATCAAAAAGATCAAAGCATCATAATACGTGCTATTCAAAATTTAGATGTCCATTTAATTTTAATTGGTGATGGACCAAATTATAAAAAATTAAAGAAATTAATTAGTCTGTTAAGACTTGATGAAAAAGTTACCATATTCAAAAGTATTCCTAATGATAAACTAAATGGATATTATACATCAGCACAAATTTATGCACAACCAATGAAAAATTTGGGAGGTATAACAATACCAACATTAGAAGCAATGTCATCAGGTTTACCCATAGTAATGTCAAAAAGAGAAGAGGGGGATAAAGAAATTATTGATGATGCAGTAGTTTTTGTAGAAAATACTCCTGAAGGTTTCAAAAACGCATTTATTAAAATTCTAAATGATTCTAATTTAAAAAATAATTTAATTTCAAAATCTATTTCTTCAGTACAAAAAACAGATGGAACTATTATGGAAAATAAAGAAGTGAAACTTTATAGCAAATTACTGAGTTGATTTTTTTCCAATCGCAATAATCTCATAACCAAATAATCGTGTTAGAAGTTTATGATTCTCTTCAAATTTAATTGAGTTTTTAGCTAGTCGTTCAATAGTAGATTTCTTAAGAGGTAAAGTAAACATACAAAGAGATAATAGGTCAGATAATTTTTTCAGTTCTTTAATTGGAGGAAGGATTCTGACTCCATGAATAGAAACAACATCAAGTTCTGCTTTTTGCATTAACGAGATAAGTCTATTTTTTGTGTAAGATTCTTCATAACCATACGGCCATTTTCCGATAGATTTCAAAAGAGTTTTTCTTATAGGCCAAATAGTAAGTTTGTTAGGAACTGCTATAATGACAAATTTTTTTGATACTCTTGCCATTTCCTTACAAGCTTCAAGATTTTTAGGGAATTTGAAATGTTCTAGAACACCCTCATTCCATACTACATCAAAGGAATTTGATTGAAATGGAATTTTAAACATATCTCCTTGAATAAGATTATTTACTCCAAATTTTTCTTTAGCAACTCGAAGTGGAGATATACTTCTATCCATACCAAATGAATCAAAATTTTGTTTTTGTAATAATGAAGCTAAAAATCCAGAACCACTCCCTACCTCCAAAATACTCTTAGATGATTTAATTGAATCTAGCAATATCTGAATTAATCTTTGATAAAAAGAATCATCAATTGGGTTAAATTCAGAAAATTCTCCATAAATTTTATCCCAAGTTTCTGGTGTGCTCATGTGCTACCATTCCTTATTTTATTGATCTATATTTCTTATCTTAATTTTCATTGACTCAGAAGAACAGATTTGTTACTTTTAATAAAATTAGATTAGTATAGATAATGGATTGATTCAAAATTGATTTTTTCATAGTTATTAAACCAGTTAATTGCTTGAAGTGAAAACATGGAACCCCATGAGTTAATTCTAGAATTTTTTTTCCAACCAAAAATAGATTTTGTAATTTCTTCATAGAATCCTCCATGAGTATGTAGATTAGAACTATGTACCTGTAAAGTAAGTAAAAAATTCATCAATTGTGAAGTAATATTTTCATATTTTGAATTTTTGTCATATAAATCAAATAAGATCATTAATCGGATAAGTTGTGCAATTGGATAGCTAGCTTTGGATTTATACTTATTACCAAACCATAATCGAATACTTCCATCATTTTCCATATGTTCAACACACCAATCTAGCGATTTTTCACAAGCACGAAGATATCTTTGCTCTTTTGTTACATAAAATGCAAAAAGTAATCCTTCCAATGCATAACATTGAGTGTGTAAATTTGTAATAGAACTATTGATATGCATTGAAAAACTACCATCATTTCTTTGATAGATTATATATGAATCACAGATCTTTTTTGCTAAATTAAGATATTCATTTGAGTTTGAAATTAAATAATAGCGAAAGAATGGGATAGATGTCTTTATGTTTAAACAGCCTTTTGTTTTATACCATACTTCATTATTTTCTAGAAATATTTTCTTTTCATGATCATAGAATGGAAAAATAGTTCCATCGTTTTCTATAGAGCCAGAATTAATCCATTGTAAAAGAGATACACCAAAATTAAGATATTTTTTATTGTTTGTTAATTCATAGCACTTGAACATAGAAGTAGAACATATTCCAGTATCAAATGAAAATGATAAATTTTGAATAGGAGTATCATTTTCAATACCCATTATAATTCCATTAAACTTTTCAAAAATATTAATCAGCCAATTTGCAGATGTTTCGGCTAATAGTTTATATTTTTCTTGTTTGTCAACATTATATAAAAAATACATTGTATCTATGAAATATCCAGTTATTTCAGGATAAAGAAATCCATATGCATTTTTTTTAAAATCGTAAAAGGAATGTACTGCACCATTCAATGAAGGATTTTCTGAGGAGACAACAATGCCGGAATTAGTGAGCCAATTTTTTAACTCAGTACTAAATTCATTCAAACTAGGATAACCTTTTAGTTCTTGTTTAAAAGTCTAAACATGTGAATATACTAGTTAGTGTGTTTCATTTTCCTCCAATGAGTGGAGGTGGAGCAGTACTTTCATCTGAAATCGTAAGTGCATTTTTTAAACAAGGCCATAATGTTTGTGTAGTAATACCAGATATAGAATGGAAGGATTCTAAATTTGAGCCTGAACTCGACTCAAAAATTAAAATTATTAGAGTAAAAACTCCTTTTAGAAATAATATTAAAATTGCCGCAAGATTATGTAAAAAAAATTTAGAAAATCAGATTAGAAAATTAGTTATGGTAGAGAAATTTGATTTTATATTCACAATTTTTCACCCATTTCATAGAGTACCACATGCAGTAATTTCTGTTGCAAAAAAATTAGAGATACCAGTATTAATAAAAATAGATGATGCGGTTTATGCAAAATCAAATGGGATAAAATTATTACAGCATAGAATAGAGAAGATTTCAAATAGAAAAGTACTTCAGAATGCCAATAAGATTTTAGTTGCAAATGAAAACATAAAAAAAATAATCATAAGAGAGTACGGTATTAATAATGAAAAAATTGGAATAATTCCAAATGGTATAGATACAGAATTTTTTAAAAATGAAATAAATCAAAATAAATCAATAATAATTTTTTCAGGAGTAATGTATTATCATAGAGGATTAGATGTTTTATTAAATGCCCTACCTAGAATTGTTACAAAATTTCCAGATATCAAAATAGTTCTATTAGGTAATGGACCAGAAAAAGAAAAATTACAAAAAATAACTGTAAATTTAAAATTAACAAAAAATGTAGAATTCAAAGGTTGGGTAGATCGAAAGGAAATTCCTAATTTTTTATCAAAAAGTTTTATGGGGATTGGACCACTTAAATTAACAGATGTAACTGCAAATGCTTTACCAATAAAAATTCTAGAATATATGGCATCTTCACTTCCAATATTAGCAATTAAAGGTACATTGCCAAAAGAAGTTTTAGAAGATAACAAAAATGGATATTTTGTTACAGATTCAGAAGATTTGGCAGATAAAATTATTCAATTACTGGATGATAAAAAATTACGTGAAGAAATGGGAAGAAATTCATTAAAAATGGTTCAAAATTTTGATTGGCAAAATATTACTGCAAATATTTTACAATTCCATTATAATTTAAAAAAATAATTTTAATTAAAAACGGTTTTTAAAATTTTTAGAATTTTTTGTGAAGATGTTCCATTACCAAAAGGAGTTTTATGAGAAAATAATCTAGGATTTTCTAATGTTTTATTTATTGATAAAATAATTTTCCTTTTTTCAGTGCCTATTAATTCCGCTAGTCCAGCATCGATTGCCTCAGGTCTATCAGTTGATTTTCTTACAATGAGAACCTTTTTACTTATTAGTGGAGATGTAGCCTCTTCTTGGATTCCACCAGAATCTGTTAGAATAAAGGTACATTTTCTCATTAGATTAAGCATATCAAAATATCCCACTGATTGAATTAACTGAATGTTTTTTGAATTACTAATCTTTTGATATAATCCAAATTCTTTTAATCGCTTGATTGTACGAGGGTGACTAGGTAACAAAAAATTTGCTTTAGAACATAGCATTCCAGTAAATATTGACTGAAGGGTTTTTTTATCATCTACGTTTTCTCCTCTATGAATAGTAGCTAAAACAAAGTCTTGATCAATTTTTAATGTAGATTTTCTTTCTGCTAGTTTTATAAATTCAGATACTGCATCGATTGATGTGTTACCAGTCATGTGAATTTTTCCATGAACTTTTTCATTTTTGAGTATCATTGCAGTTTGTTTTGTAGGTGCAAAAAGAAGTTCGGAGATATGATCTACTGCTATTCTATTGTGTTCCTCTGGCATTCTCCAATCATAACTTCGTAATCCTGCTTCTACGTGAGATAATGGAATCCCACATTTTATAGATGTAATAGCAGCTGCCAAGACGGTATTTGTATCACCTTGTACAACAACAGAATCAGGATTAATATTAGTGAGAATTTTTGCTAGTTTTAAAATAATTTCTCCTGTTTGGGTTGCTCTATCACGTGTATTATTTTCAATTTTTGTCAATTGCATCTGAAAATCGGGTCTACGTAAACCAAGATCTTCAATGAATCGCAAACTCATATCAAAATCATAATGTTGGCCAGTAAAAATTAAAGTACTGTTTTTTGATGTTGTTTTTTTGATAATAGGTGCAAGTTTGATTATTTCAGGTCTTGTACCAAAAACATACGCAATTTTCATGATATTCTCTTTTTTAATATATTGACTATTTTGATTGATTTAGAATAGATTCATAGATGTTCAAGTAAAGATTTCCAACCCGATTCCATTCATACTTTTCAGCAGTAATTAGTGCCTGTTCCACAAGTGATTTACGTAGATTTGGATTATTTAATAGATTTATAATTTGTTGGACGAAAGAATTAGTATCTTGAGGTTCTATAATTATTCCAGTTATACCATTTTCAACTAGTTCTTTATTTCCCCCAACATTAGATGCGATTATAGCTGTTTTGCATGCCATGGCCTCTAAAAGAGTAGAACTAATCCCTTCTTGTAATGATGTTTGCATAAGAATATCAGAACCACGAATCAAAGATATTGTTTCTTTTTTGTTTTGATATCCCAAAAAATGAATATTTTTACGGGTTTTAACAAGATCTTTAATTTTTTGTTCTTCAGGTCCTGTCCCTAAAATAATCAAGTGTATCTCATCAGATAGTTTTTGTGCAATAGACACCAAAGAATCGATGCCTTTTTCACGAGACAGCCTTCCAGCAAAAATTACTTGTTTTTGATATCTTCTATCTGCATTAATTTCTAAAGATGAAATATCTATAGCATTTGGAACTTGAAATACATTGTATCCTAATTTTGAATAATAGTCATATGCCTCTTTAGAGATTACTGTTATCGCATCAGCCCATCTCAGTGCATCTTTTTCATATTTTTCAGATATGTTTGCTGTTGTTTTTCCATGTAGTTGGTTAATTTGTTGTGAAAAAACTCCGTGAAGAGACAAGACTTTTTTTCCTGTAGTATTCTTCATTGCAAGAGCTGATGGTATGTTATGAGCATGAACAATATCTTGATCTTTTTTGAATTTTGCTTTTAAAAAAGATGAAATCATAAAGCTTGGATTTTTTAGTCCTTTTATCGGAATAGTAAATGTGTTTTCTGAAGAGATGATTTCTACTTTATGATTATGTTGTTTCAAGAATTTTGTTAGTCCTTGTACATGTTGAGCGATTCCTCCAATTCCAGACTGTGTTGGAGAAATGATAAGAATTT
>CAZQXU010000007.1:0-25007 GCA_964597385.1 uncultured Nitrosopumilaceae archaeon
AATTATGGCGCTAGCCAAAATAAATGCAGTTATTTGAAATAGAATTCTGTATGTGATATCTAGTCCTTCAAGAAATACTGTGCCTAATAATGGGCCTATCATAAATCCCATCACAAAAAACATTGTAAACCATGAGATGTTTCTGACTCTGGTTTTTTCATTGCTTTCATTAGCAATAATAGATTGACATGGTGGCCAAAAAAATGCATGAGCTATTCCTGTCATTACTCTAAACCCCATTATCTCTGGAACTGATTGTGCTATTGATAGAAGATAGATTGATGCTGAATTGATTGCTGCACCTATTGATAAAATGTAGCCGTTATTGAATTTGTCAAGAAGAATTCCTACAAATATTGGAATGAACATGTATGGGATGAAATTTGCTAATCCAATAAAACCAAGCTCAGAGTATGATGCTCCGATTATGTTTTTTGCAAATACTGGTAATATTGGACCATGTAATCCATATGAGATTCCTATGATTAGACCTGTGAGATTTACAAGTACTAGAGTCTTGTTCATTTGTATGCGGCAACCATTATTGCTCCGCCCATAAGATCTTTCTCAAATTCTACTTTGGAAAATTTTTCTAGCAATAGTTTTTCCAACTTTTTGTTCTGTGGCCATCTTTTGTATGTTCCATATAGAGTACCAAATTTCAAACCTAATCTTCCTCCTGCAATCAATGCTAATACTGGAAGAATAAATTTGAGGTAAAATGAAACTCCTGCTCTAATTATTACTCCATCTGGTTTTCCTAAATCTACAATTACAAATCTACCTTCATTTTTTAATACTCGGTGAATCTCTGAGATTGCAATTCTCAAATTAATGGCATCTCTTAGAGAATATCCACACAAAACTGCATCAAATTCTTCATTTTTAAACGGAATGTGTTCAAAAACACCATTAACTAAATCAGGTACTTTCTCAAAATGAGTTCCCGTATTTTTTAACATTGGTACAAGAGGATCGTAAAGTGTGATTGAAATTTTTCCATCACATATCTTTAAGGCAGTTTTGGACATGTTTCCAAAACCTGATCCAGCATCTAAAATTTTATTTCCTGGGAATACTCTTCCTGTAATTCCTCTGTTCCTGTGTTCGACATCTTTTCCAAGAGATATGTATGAATTTACTTTATCATAGATTGGTATAATCTCACGAAGTACTTCAATGACTTCTCCCCAATAACTTCCTAATCCCATGTTTATCGTTCTTACAGACTAGTTTGAATAGTTTTCAAATCTAAATTCAAACTTAGGATGTTGTAAATTTAGATGCATTCTTAGAATAATTAAGTAAATCTGTCTCTGATACTTTCTCAAATATTTTTTTCTCAGTAGTGACTTTGGCCATTTTGATGTGATTCAAACTTTCTTTTTGTTCAGCTTTTAGATTAATTGCTGCTATGGCAAGTGCTGCAGCATCGCTCAAAGACATGTTTTCGTTGTAATGTTTTTCTAAAAATGCATTAACATCATCAGAACCTGATCCTATTGCAACTGCTGCATATTGGACATAAGTTCCACTAGGATCAGTTACGTAGATTGATTCTCCTTTTTGATCAACTCCTGCAATTATCAGGGCAACTCCGTTAGGTCTTACCCCTGAATACTGTGTAAATTGATGAGATTGATCAGCCAAGTGCTTGGCAACAGTTGCAACCTCTACAGATTCATCATAAGTCATTTTATTGCCTTGTGAAAAAAATCTAGCATTGTCAACTTGAACTCGTGCATCAGGAATGTATCCTGCCGCTGCTACTCCTATGTGATAATCAACCTGAAAAATTTTCTGTGTAACGTTTAATGTTTGTAAAGCTCTTGGTTTTTCCTCAACTGCCATGATTACTCCTTCTTTACTGCGAACCCCTATTGCCAGTGTGCCTCTTTTTACTGTCTCAATGGCATATTCTACTTGATAAATTCGCCCATCAGGGGAATACATTGTAGGGGTCATATCGTACCCACGTGATGCCATCATATTGTATCGATTCCCTTCTTAGTCAATTTAAGGGTAATTGTCATTCGTTAATTTGTAGTAGATTTGGATAAGATCTGGAAATAGTGTTTTAAGCAAATTTCTCACATAATACGCAAGGAACATGACAAGTGCGCAATTATTAGAATTCAAAGAACTTTTGAGATCTAAAACTACAACTGAACAAAGAAAAGTCGATAAACAGACTAGTAAACTGCTATTTTATTTATTCACCAGTACTAGAGGCGGCTTTACAAGATTGAGAATAATTATGCTCTTACTTGAAAGATCATATAACACACATCAATTAGCACAGGAACTTGATTTGGATTACAAGGCAGTTCAGCATCACATGAAAGTACTTGAAAAAAATAACATGATCTTAAAACTTGGTGATAAATATGGCGCAATTTTTCACTTGTCTACATTTTTAGAAGTTAACATCAGCGCGCTTGATATGGCAATCGATAAACTAGACCGGAAAATAAATCAAAAAAAGGTTTACCTTTAATCAAATCGTATCTGCATAATATGCGATCTGACACTTTGAACTAAACTTAATATAATATGCTGTTTCAAAATCGATCGTCTTGGTAAGTCTAGATCCATTTGCAAATGCAACTAAACAAGTAAACGATGCATGCGATGTTCTTGGAATTAAGGATAAAGGTTTGCGCGAATATTTAGCAACACCAAATAAAGTTCTTAGAGTAAAAATTCCAGTCAGAATGGATAATGGACAAATTAGAAATTTTATTGGTTTTAGAAGTCAGCATAATAATGATAGAGGTCCATACAAAGGTGGAATTCGATACTTTAATCCTGAAGGTGGAGTTGAATACATGGAACGTGAAGTCATGGCACTATCTTCTTGGATGACTTGGAAGTGTGCAATTGTGGATATTCCATTAGGAGGAGGTAAAGGTGGAATCTACGTCAATCCAAAAACTGAAAAACTAAGTGATGGTGAAATGGAAAGACTCACCAGAGGTTTTGCATATAAAATATTTGAAATAATTGGACCAGGTAAAGATATTCCTGCACCAGATGTTTACACAACTGGTCGAGAGATGACTCAGATTATGGATACGTTTAGCAAATTAAATGGAAATGTGTATGCTCCTGGTGTCATTACTGGAAAACCAATTTCAATGGGCGGTTCACTTGCAAGAAACGTTGCAACTGGTTTAGGTGTTGCATATTGTGTGAGAGAAGCTGCAAAAGCAATCAAACTTAATTTGAAAGGCGCTAAAGTTGTTTTACAAGGTTTTGGAAACGCATCTACATTTGCTGGAGAATATTTAGAAAAGATGGGTGCTAAAGTAATCGGTGCAAGTGATTCTAAAGGTTCAATCTCAATTCCAAATGGAGCAAAGGTCAGCAAATTACTTGAATTTAAAGAAAAGAATAAGACCGTAGTTGGATTCCCTGGCAGCAAGAAAATTTCAACAGAGGAATTGTTGACAACAAAATGTGATGTTCTAGTTCCAGGTGCATTAGAGAATCAAATCAATGCAAAGATTGCAAATAATCTTAAATGTAAAATTATTGCAGAAGCTGCAAACGGTCCAACATTACCTGAAGCAGATCCTATAATTTTCAAAAAGAATATTTTAGTAATTCCAGATATTTTGGCAAACTCTGGTGGTGTATGCATTTCATACTTGGAATGGGTTCAAAATAACATGGGTTACTATTGGTCTTTTGATGAAGTTGCAAACAAGATGGAAGGTAACATCACAAAAGGTTTCAAAGATGCATATGCATTAGCAAAAAAGCATAAAATTGACATGAGACGAGCTACTATGGCTTTAGCAGTTGGTAGAGTTGTGGAAGCCTTTAATCAAAAAGGCATTTGGCCATAATCTTAGACTAGGTACGATTCATAACAAACTAACTGTTCAACAAATCTTATTTTTCCCTTGGTGATTGTTGTAAGCTTTCTTTTAAAAGAAAGATCGATTTTGATTCTACGTTCTAAAAGCTGAATTGTTTTTCCTGTAAGATGTCTACCTTTTCGATCTCTGTCAAATAAGATTATTAATTTTTCATAATGAGCAACAGAATCTGCAAAGTTTACAACTCCTCCAAATTTATGAAACTCGATTATTTTACCCGAAAATCCTATATTTTTTAACGCAGTAGCGTCATTTTTTCCTTCTACTACGACAACACTATCTTTCATTAAATTTAGTTGAAATACAAATTTTTTAAGATCTTGAATTTCCTGTTCTGTAACAAGCACAGCATCATGCTTGCTTTAACATATTAATCGCTTTTGCTAAAAATTAATTATGTCTGATGTTTTGATTGTTCACAATACACGAATTGAAGGTTCAGGGTATTTGGGCGAACTGTTACAAAAAGATGGGTTTCTTATTGATTCTGTAAATGCAAAACATGAAAAACTTCCAGAAAAAAATTATTCGCTTGTAGTGATATTGGGTGCTCCTGAAAGTGCTAACGATAACTTCGATTATCTAAAAGCAGAACAAAGACTAATTAAAAAAACTGTAGAGAATAACACTCCACTACTTGGAATTTGTTTAGGTTCTCAATTGATTGCAAAAACTTTTGGTGGTAAAGTCTATCCTGGACCACAAAAAGAAATTGGGTTTTACCATGATTTGAGAATTGATAATAATTCTAAATTATTTTCTGGATTTACAAATCCATTTACTGTGTTTCATTGGCATGGTGATACTTTTGATTTACCTGAAAAAGCAATTAGATTGGCTTATTCTAAAAATTATTCTAATCAAGCTTTTCAAATTGGCAGTGCTGTTGGATTACAATTCCATATGGAAGTTAACGAGGAAATGATTAATCTTTGGCTTGATAAAACTCAGGAAAAACTAGAACTAATTCCATATATCGATCCTAAGCAAATCCGTTCTGATATTAGTGACAATATTTCAATTGTTAAAAATAATATGGACAATTTTTACATTAATTTCAAATCATTGTTTCATCTTTGACCAAAGTTTAATATACAGAGTTTTTGTTTCATCGATCTAACCATGAATTCTGTGACAAAAGTTTTCGAGGAAGTAATTCAAACAAGTCATAAAGTTATCACAGAAGAATCATCAAAATCTATACTCAAAACATATGGTGTTAAAGTTCCTCCTTTTGCACTTGTTACCAGCGCTGAAGATGCAGCCAAACAAGCAAAAAAGATTGGATTTCCTCTTGTAATGAAAGTTGTATCTCCACAAATTTTACATAAAACTGATGTCGGTGGTGTCAAAGTTGGTCTAGATAATGTCAATGATGTCAAAAAGACATTCAAGGACATGTATGGTAGACTATCTAAAAAGAAAGGAGTTGAAGTTAAAGGAATCCTTCTTGAAAAGATGGTTCCAAAAGGTGTTGAACTAATTGTTGGTATTCAAAATGATCCTCAATTTGGTCCTGTAATTATGGTTGGACTTGGTGGTATTATGACTGAAGTCATGAAGGACGTTGCATTTCGTATGCTACCTATTACAACTTCAGATGCGAAATCTATGATTAATGAACTCAAAGGTTCGGCATTACTCAAAGGATTCAGAGGAAGTGAACCAATTGATACAAACATGGTTGCAAATATGTTGGTACAAATTGGAAAGCTGGGAGTAGACAATGCAGATTATATCAACAGCATTGATTTCAACCCTGTAATTGTTTATCCAAAATCTCATTTTGTAGTTGATGCAAAAATTATTTTAAATAAAGAAATTAGAAAGAATTCAATCTCAAAAGCTAAACCAAACATTGAATCAATGGAGTCATTCTTTACTCCAGAGTCTGTTGCACTAGTAGGTGCATCATCAACACCTGGAAAGATTGGCAATTCGGTATTGATTGCACTTGGTAAACAAGATTACAAAGGTAAAGTATATCCAATTAATCCTAAACAAGAATCAATTCTTGGAATCAAATGCTATCCAACACTAGATGCAATTACTGAAAAGGTTGACTTGGTTGTTGTTTGTATTGATCTTGCAGAGTGTGGGCCTATCATGGAGACATGTGCAAAGAAAGGAATTCATAATGTTGTAATTGTTTCAGGTGGAGGAAAAGAGCTTGGTGGTGACAGAGCCACAATGGAAGCTAGAGTAAAAGAATTATCTCTAGAACACAAAATTCGTGTAATCGGTCCAAACTGTATTGGAATGTTCAATGCTGCAAATCGTCTTGACTGTGCATTCCAAGGACAAGAGAGAATGGTCCGTTCAAAATTAGGGAATGTTGCATTTTTCTCACAAAGTGGAACCATGGGAATTAGTATGCTGGAAAGTGCTGATGTATTTGGATTATCTAAGATGATTAGTTTTGGTAATCGTTCTGATGTCGATGAAGCAGATATGATTTGGTATGCTGCAAATGATCCTCAAACCAAAGTAATTGGATTATACGTTGAAGGATTTGGTGATGGCAGAAAATTCATCAATACTGCTAAACGTGTAATGAAAGAGACAAAGAAACCTATCGTAATTTGGAAGAGTGGAAGAACTGCAGCAGGTGCAAAACAAGCTGCATCTCATACTGGTTCTCTTGGTGGTTCAAATGCAATCATCATGGGAGCATTCAAACAAGCAGGAATAATTTCAGTTGATAGTTATCAAGAACTTGTTGGAGTCTTAAAGGCACTAGCATGGCAACCTCCTGCAAAAGGAAATCGTGTTGCTATGACAAGTAATGGTGCAGGTCCAATGATTGGTGGAATTGATCAATTAGAAAGATTAGGTCTTACTCTTGGAAAGTTATCTCCACCACTACTAAAAAAGATGAAAGAGCGTTTTCCACCAACTGTTCCAATTCATAATGGTAATCCCGCAGATGTTGGTGGCGGTGCAAACGCAGATGATTACAAATTTGTTATTCAACAATTTCTTGACGAAAAGAATATCGATATAGCTATGCCTTGGTTTGTCTTCCAAGATGATCCACTTGAAGAAACAATAGTTGAACATCTAGCTGAATTATCAAATAAAAAAATAAAACCAATTTTGGCTGGAGGTAATGGCGGTCCATATACCGAAAAAATGAGAAAGCTAATTGAAGCAAATAATGTTCCTGTTTACAGTGATCTTCGTACTTGGGTTGCAGCTGCATCTGCATTAGCTCAATGGGGCAAAGTACTCGGAAAATAGAGAACATTTAAGTTTCACATATCTTGGAAAATTAACATGTCATTAGTTACCACATCAACTTCTAATGGTATTTGTACTGTCAAAATCAACAGACCTGACAAACTAAATGCCATGAATAGTGATGTTGCAAAAGAACTCATCAAAACTTTTGAAAACCTGGACAAAGATGATAATGTCAAAGTAATCATCTTAACTGGTGAAGGAGAAAAAGCATTCTCTGCTGGTGCAGATATTGAATACATGTCAAAAATCTCTCCAGATGAATCAGTTGCATATGCAAAAACAGGACAACTCGTAACAGCTACTGTTGAACTTGTAAAGCAACCAACAATTGCAGCCATTAACGGTTTTGCACTTGGTGGTGGTTGTGAACTTGCAATGTCATGTGATATTAGAATTGCAGCAGACACCGCAAGACTTGGTCAACCTGAAGTTACAATTGGAATTCCTCCTGGATGGGGTGGAACTCAAAGATTGATGAGAATTGTAGGAATAGCAAAGGCAAAAGAACTTGTCTATACAGGTAAAATGATCAAAGCAGATGAAGCAAAGGAAATTGGTTTAGTAAATCAAGTAGTACCACTTGCCTCACTTCAAGAAGAAGCTTTGAAAATGGCGCAACAAATTGCTGCTAACTCTGTAATGGGAGTACAAATGTCCAAGGTTGCTATTAACAAAGGAAGAAATGCAGATCTTGATACTGGACTTGCAGTAGAGCTACTCGCTTGGAGAAATTGTTTTACTCATCCTGATAGAGAAGAACGCATGACAGCTTTTGTAAATAAATCTAAAAAATAAGCTATACCTAACTTCTTTTCTTATTTTATTGAATTACTAGTAGGCTCAGGGTGAAAAGCTTATTATAATTTGAATCATCAATTGTATCATTATGGCATCTGAACAAACACAGAAAATGATCACTGTTTCACCTAAAGCAGCTGAAAAGATCAAAGAATTCATGAAAGAAGAAGCCGATAACCCACAATACCTTAGAGTATATGTTCAAGGTGGCGGTTGTTCTGGTCTGTCTTATGGCATGGGCTTTGAAAAAGCACCAGAAGAAGATGACCTAGTCATGGAAGAAACTGGTATCAAGCTACTTGTAGATAGTTACAGCGTTGATCATCTAAAAGGTGCAAACGTTGACTATATTGAAAGCCTAATGGGATCTGGATTTAAAATCAATAATCCAAATGTTACAAAATCCTGTTCATGTGGTCATTCCTTTAGCACTGAATAATCAAACAACATTTTTCATTTTTTGATTAACTAGTGTAAACTATACTTGGAATATTTTTTATAAAATTACATTTCTTTATCGAAAATCCTTGCGATACCCTCATATATCGAGAATAGACACCAAAATTATGATAATTAAGGAGATGAAGAAAGTATGTCCAATAAATCAGGAATTGTCAAATATCATGTTAAACTTTCCTTTGAAGTTGACGGACTTGTTGAACGAGCAGATATAATCGGGGCTATCTTCGGTCAAACCGAAGGACTATTAGGCCCAGAGATGAATCTGAACGAACTACAACGAGTTTCTAAAGTAGGTCGTATAGAAGTAAACACAAAATCTACTTCTAATACTACAAATGGTGATGCTCTTATTCCGATGAGTACTGATATTGACACTTGCGCATTAATTGCAGCAGGAATTGAAAGTATTGATAAAGTTGGTCCATTTGACTGTGTCTTCAAATTAGAAGCAATTGATGATGTAAGAGCAGCAAAAAAAGATGACATTGTAAGACGTGCTAAAGAAATCAAACAACGTTGGGCTACAAAAACAGTTAGTGAAGGAGAAAGTATGCTAAAAGATGTTCATGAAGGTGATTCCAAAAGATTGTCTACTTATGGTCCATCTAAATTAACATGTAGTTCTGGAGTCTTTGATTCTAAATGGATAATTTTAGTTGAAGGTAGAGCTGATGTCATTAACCTACTCAGAGCTGGATATGATAATGCAATTGCAATTGAAGGTGCAAAAATTGATGAATCAATTAAAGAATTATGTGCTTCAAAAGATACTGTAGTTGCATTCATTGACGGAGACCGAGCTGGTGGTTTTATTCTAAAAGAACTTTCATCAGTTGTAAAGATTGACTATGAATTAAGAGCAGATACTGGAGTAGAAGTTGAAGAACTAACTCCACAAAGAATTGATGAAATTCTAAGACCTATTGCTGATGAAATTAAACATGGAAAACCTGTAGCTGTTTTGAAAAGCTCAGATGATAAACCTGTAGCCGAAATAGCGTCTAGAATTTTTCCAAATCTAAATGAGACACTAGAAGCTGTAGCATTAGACGAGAATGAAAAAGAAATTTTCAAAGTTCCAATCAGTGAAGTAGTTAGCAAACTCTCAACACAATCTGGCATCAAATACCTTCTATTGGATGGTATTATTACCCAGAGACTTTTAGAAGGCGCCAAAAACGCTGGAATTCAATGTGTTATTGGACACAGAGTTGCAAAATTAACAAACTCTGATGGGCTAAATCTAAAAACATTCGGTGACCTAGGCGTAGCATAGGGTTACTTGATGACTGAACTAAAAATTCAGCACATACTCACCCTCACTTATCTTCTTTCTAAAGGTGCAAAGAATAATTTTGTTACAATTACTACTAATTCATTAGGTAAAAATATAAAAAAATCACAACAGGCTGCATCAAAACACTTACTTGAATTAGAAGATAATCAATTCATTGAAAGAATAATTGATGGGAGAAACATCTCTGTAAAGATTACTTCAAAGGGATTTTCTGAAATGGTAAAACTATCTACTGCACTCCAAAAAAGTCTTCATTCGTCACCATCATCTGTTGAGCTAAAAGGAACTATAGTTTCCGGAATGGGTGAAGGCGCATACTACATGTCTCTAAAAGGATACACAAAACAATTCAAATCTAAAATTGGTTACATTCCATATCCTGGAACTCTTAATGTAAAATTGAATAAAAAAGTGCATCAAGAAGCTATAAAACAATTTGAAAGTTTAGATGGAATTAAAATTGATAGTTTTTCAGATGGGAAAAGAACCTATGGTTGGGTTAATTGTTTTCATGCAAAAATTAATCAATCAATTAACTGTGAATTGATAATTCTTGAGAGAACACATCATGATGATTCTATAATTGAATTAATCTCTGATGTATGTATTAGAAAAACTGGAAAACTTGAAGATGGTTCTCCAGTTACTGTAACCATTCCAATTAATTCATAATCTTCTAAATTCCGTGAATAGATTCGCCATATTCTTTTTGAATTTTTGAGCTCGAACTATCTGGAATTGGCGATTGTAGTCTTGCAACTTTTGCATCAAGATTTATTTTTTTACATCCTTCTATGATGAATTTTTCTTGATGTACTTGATCATATCCTAATGCAATTATCTGTGGTTTTACAAGATTTACAGTCTTGAAAATATCGTCTTCTTGGCCTATGAGACAAAGATCTACCATGGAGAGTGAATTGACTAACTCCTGTCTTTGTTCTTTACTGTGTAACGGTTGTCTTTTTTTCATTTTTATTGCAGTGTTATCTGTGGCTACAACTACTACCAAAACATCACCCAATATTTTTGCGGCATTAAGAGTATGAATATGTCCAGGGTGAATAATATCAAAAACTCCCCCAGCTAATACAACTCTAAGTGAAGACCTACCTAATTCAGTTAAAGCACTTTTATCTTCAGTTATTAATTTATTTTTTACAAGTTCATCAATTTTTGAATTAATAATATTTTCAGTGAATCCTTTTTTTGTTTTAAGATTATCTTTGTATGATTTACCCGTAATTCCAGATAGGTAGATCTGCGTTAAAATTATTTTTTCAATTGATTCCAACGTTCTTTTTTAAAACTACTCTCACTTTAATTCATCGATAAAATATCACATTTTTGGTTCTAGGCCTTTTGCCAATCTAAGTGCATCCACCAAACCATCTGCATATCCTATGCTCAAAATTGCAACTTCATCTTGACCTTCTTCAAGAAATTTCTCTGCATCTTGAATGTATAGTTCAGCATTTTCAAGAATTACATTAAATTCTTTTTGATCTTTATAGTATGGTGTGATTTCTTCTAGTGCTTCTCTTACCATTGGAACATATTTTTTCATCATTTGAATTGAAATTTTCTTTGTTTCTTCAGAGTTGTCTTTTGGTTTGTCTAAACATTTTCCTAGTATTTTTAACGCATCAGACTCTGTAAAATGAAGTCTTCCAGTTATGATGATTGTATGTGGCGGTTTACCAAAATCTATTTTTTTTAGACTAGAAATTTTTCCTGATATGATTGATTGATCTTTAAATCCAATTCGTGATGCAACTATTGCGTACGTCGATAGATTTATCACATTTCTTTTCTGTCCTTTTTCAGTTTCTATTAACCCAATTAACGCATCTTTTGGGTCCATAAAGAAATTTTTGTCTTGATTGTACTCTAATAGTAATATTGTATGATTTCCTTCTATGATATTTTTGTAAATTACATAGTATGGGGTTGTTAGTGATTTCATTTCACTCATTATTGTTGCAATTCTTCCCACTTTGTAAAAATGAAGCCCGCATTCTCCTATCATTGAGGTTAAAGATGATGATGCATGAATTGAGTGGGTCTTTATTTTTTCTTGAATGGCTCTAGTTCTTAATTCTATATGCGTAGTGGCAATGTAAGGATCTCCATATGATAACAATACTACTTTTTTTGATTTTGCATGCTTTAAAATCTCAGTTCCGTCTTCAACTAGCCATCTTTTACCTTCTTTGATTTCACCATTTGTCATTTTTTTGATTTTTAACAAGTCTGATTTTCCAATTGGACTGGTAAATTGTTCAAGGTAAACGATGTCTGCTTTTGATAAAACTTCTAGAGCTTCAACAGGAATTGATTTGGAACCTGAAATTCCTAAACCTACAAACCAAAGCATTACTGCATGTTTTTATCGTGTAGTCTTTTTAAATGGTGTATCATTCTCTTTAAAACTTCAATTCCTCTTAGATATTCGTCGATGGATACTTTTTCGTCTATTGTGTGAGCTTCGTGTGGATCTCCTGGACCATATGTGACTACAGGAATGCTCCATTGGTTTCCTATTACATTCATGTCTCCAGTTCCAGTTTTTCTAATTAAAGTTGGTCTTGTATGTTCTACATCCATGACTCCTAAAGTAAATGCTCTAACTATGGCAGAGTTGTGAGGAGCTTCAAATGGCTCTGTCTCATCAATAATTGAATAATATGCTTCAACCTGTCTTTTTTTTGCTATTTCATTTACAAGTACAGAAATTTTTTGTTCGACTAGCTTACAATTCGTATCTACTGGAATTCTGATATCAAAAGTGGACACACATTCTTTTGGTGTAACGTTGTGGCTAGTTCCGCCATTTATTTCAGTTAATGTTGCAGTAAGCAACATTCCTTTACTTTTTTTATCTTGATCTGCCTCTAGGCCTTTTTTGAGTTCTTTTGAAAAGATCATTGTCTCTTCAATTGCATTTTTTGAAAGCCATGGCGCACTTGCATGTGCACTATCGTTAACACTTACTTTGAGATTGATTGCTAATCTTCCTTTGTATGCAATGGTGACTTGTTTAATTCCACTTGGTTCGCCAAATACTGCATAATCTATGTCCATGTGATTTTTTACTAGATTTTTTACTCCTGTTGCATTTCCTTCTTCATCTACGGTACCTACAAAAATCACAGTACCGTTATTGTTTTGCACTGATGCTGCTGCAAACAACATTGCCATTAATGGGGCCTTTGCATCTGAAGCACCACGACCATAAAGTGAATCTCCTTCTTTTCTAACTTTGACTTTTCCTGGAACTACATCCATGTGTCCACATAGTAATATTTTTGGTGAACCTGTACCTTTTTTTGCAATTATGTTTCCTACCTCATCTATGTGAATATCTTCAAATCCTAAATCATCGCATTTATCTGCAAGAAATTCTGCCATTGCTTTTTCGTTAAGCGAAGGTGTGTACAGTCTAAGTGCTTTCTCTAGCATCTTTACTGCAAATCTTGGTGTTACTGTAAATGTTGTTTCCAATTCTCACTTTTTATTTTTTATTACGTAGTCAATCATCAAGGAAGGTATGTCTACTCCACATACTCTTACCGTATTTTTATATTCAGTTGTATTGTTAACTTCATGAACCACTAATCCTCGTTCTTTGCTTTCCATTAAATCCACTCCAACTATGTCTCCTTGAACTGCGTTTTTAGCTTTTATGCACATCTCTTCCATCTCTGGTGTAACTTTACATGGTTCTGCGGTTCCACCAAGTGCCATGTTTGTTTTCCAATTTCCGTTTCCTGAGGTTCTATAAATGGCTGCAACAATCTTATCTCCAACCATAATGGCTCGAATATCTCTTGGAGGTCTGTTTACAAATTCTTCTAAATAATGAACTTGGTATATTGGATACATGCTTTCTCTACTTTCGATAATTCCCTCTGCTGAATCTTTATCATTTAATTTTGAAATTAATCTTCCCCAGCTACCTACAGTTGGTTTGATCACTTTTGGATATCCATGTGATTCTAAGTGTTCTACTGCTGCATCTTTTGAAAATGCTACAGTTGCATATGGTGTTGGAACTCCGTATTTTTTTAATAACATATGTGTGAATAATTTATTTCCTGCAAAAATTCCTGTATTTAGACAATTGACAACATCTACACCCATTCCTTCGAGTGCCGCAGTTGAATGTAGATTTCGATAGTAACTAACACATCTTTGAATTACTGGACCATAATCTTCTGGTTTTTTATCTAAATCCAAAGCTAAATTCTTACAATCTACCATCTGTATGTTGATGTTCTTTTTTTTACCTGCTTCTAGCAGAGCTTTTTCTTCCCAACGGATGGTATCATAAAGAATTGTAATGTCAGGACTCACTGCCCCCAATCCTCGCCAACCGTTTGGGCAGGCTTTAATTGGAAACCTTCTGAGCCTTTTGCTAATTCAAAACTTGCGCCACATTCCGGACATGTTACAATTTCTCCTTCCATAGCATCCTTTGGAATGGAAATATCTGCATCACATTCTTCACATTTTGACATGCTATCTCTCAACTTTCCCTCTTTATTTATCATTAATTATCTTTTTTTCGAGTCTATCTGCTAGTGGAATCTCGATTAAATCACCCATTCTGAGTTCTTTTAGACCTGTTGCCACTGCTTTGGCTCCCTCGTCGTCTTTTTCAAGGCCTAAAATAGACATCAAATAGGCAGCTCCTGTTTTTCCAGCTAATTCTCCAAATACAATTCTTCGAGTATTTCCAACGGCTCTAGGTGGAATTGGTTCGTATGCGGCAGGATTTCGTAGAATTGCAGCTAGATGTGTTCCTGCTTTGTGTTTGTAAGCTGAAGAACCTACTATTGGTTTTGAGTCGTATGGTTTTATCGAAGTGTAATCTTCAATTAATCTTGATAAATCTAACAGCATGTCTAATCTGAAATCATTTGGTGATTTGTAAAGATATGTCAATGCAACTGCAACTTCGGCAAGAGGTGGAATTCCAGTTCTTTCTCCAATTCCATCAATTGTGGTATGTATCTGATCCACTCCAGCATCACATGCAGAAAATGCATTTGCTACTGCAAATCCAATGTCGTTATGGACATGAGCATCAAGTGGAACATCAATTACTTCTTTTACAGTTTTAACAAAATTATACATGCCAATAGGTCTCATAATTCCTACAGTATCTGGAAGACTAATTCTATCCACTCCTGCTTCTTCGATTGCTTTGCAAACTTTGAGTAAAAATTCTGGTTCTGCTCTGCTTCCGTCTTCTACGGTGAATCTGATTTTTAATCCATGTGATTTTGCATACTCTACTGTTTCAACTGCTCTGTCTAATGCCTCTTCTCTTGTTATTCTTAATTTGTCTTTAAGATGAATATCTGATATTCCAAGATATGCAGCACACCACTTTGCATCACAACTTAATGAAATGTCAATGTCTTCTTTGAGAGCTCTTCCATGAGATACAATATCTGCTTTTAATCCTTGTTTGATAATTGTTTTAGTTGCTTCTTTGTGATCAGATGAAACAACTGGAGAAATTTCTATTTGATCTACTCCAAAATAATCTAACATCCATGCAATTTGTATACGTTGTTTGTTTGTAAATGAAACTCCAGGATGTTGTTCTCCTTCTCTTAGAGTACTATCTAATACTCTGATCTTCCTTGGGTTTTTTTCATATGCATTGTAAATGTCTGCATAGTGATTCGGATCTTTCATTACAGAAAACGTTGACATTAATTGAGAATATAAACATAATCGTACTAACTTCGCTGAAAATTACTTGTGATGATCCTAATTTAGTTAAGTATAGAAATTATGTGCCGAAAGTCGTTTTTATGCTACTTTTCTTAAAATAATCACAGTATTGGTGTCAATTACTCCGGGTATCTTTCTTAATGCATCTATGCTACTATTGATCTCAGAGATGTTTGTTGCACTAATTATTGTAATGATGTCGTACTGGCCTGTAATTTCATAAACTACTTTTACGCCTTCTAGTTTTGCAAGTTTTTCTGAAACTTTTGAAGTTTCAGTTGTAGAATCTACCGATATCAATACAATGGCACTTGTTGCATTTTCTTCTCCTACCTCGACTGTGAATCTTTTGATCGTTCCGCTATCTACTAGGTTTTTTACTCTTCTTCTAACTGCAGATTCTGATAATTTTAGTTTCTTTCCAATATCTACAAATGATTCTCTTGAATCTTCTTTGAGAAAGTTAATTATTTTTTCATCTACTTTGTCTTTATACATTATTTTTTTGCTCCTCTATAGTTAGTACACCATCTAGGGTTTCTAAGACTTTCGCTACGTCTTCTTTAGAAATTACAAGTGGAGGAAGGATTCTAAGAATATTTCTACCTGAATAGAGCATAAGAACCCCCTCTTTCATAAGATTCATCAAAACATCTTTTACCTCAAATTTCAATTCGACTCCTATCATCAATCCTTTTCCTCGCACCTCTCTGATTATGGTGTGTTTTTCTTTTAGTTTCTCTAATCCTTCTCTGAATAATTTTCCCATCTTTTCAGAATTTTCAATAAGGTTATCTTGAGTGAGTGCTTGTAGAGTTGCAATTCCAGCAGCACAAGAAAGTGGATTTCCACCAAACGTTGAAGAGTGTTCTCCTTTACTCATTGATGCCAGTATGTCTGGTCTTACTAGAGTTGCACCCATTGGTACTCCACCTGCAATTCCTTTTGCCAGACATAAAATATCTGGTGCTGTGTTCCAATGGTCACATGCCCAAAGTCGTCCTGTTCTACCTAATCCAGCTTGTATTTCGTCAAAAATTAGAAGAATTCCTTTTTCATTACAAAGTTTTCTTACTTCTTGCAAAAATCCATCTGGTGCAACGTTAATTCCGCTTTCACCTTGAATTGGTTCTAAAATAACAAATGCTGTGTCATCATCAATTGTCGAACGGAGAGATTCTATATCTCCAAATGATGCAAAAGAAACTTTTTCAACTAATGGTTCAAATGCTTTTTTGTATTTTGGATTAAATGTTAATGATAATGCACCAAGTGATTTTCCATGATATGATCCTTTCATTGCAACCATTCCTTTTTTACCTGTAAACTTTCTTGCAAATTTTATTGCAGCTTCGATTGCTTCTGCTCCACTATTGTTTAGATGAACTTGAGTCAAACCTTTTGGTGCAAGTTCGATTAATGTTTTGAGAAACTCTTCTCTTGTTTTGTTGTACAATGAGCTGTGTACTGTAATTATTTTATCTACTTGTTCTTTGATTGCCTTGACGACTCTTTTATTTTGATGTCCAACAATTGCTACACCATATCCGCCCATACAATCGATGTATTCTTTTCCATTAATGTCCCAAACATGTGCACCTATTCCTTTTTCAACTGTAACTGGAAACCTTTGATACAAACCACCCATAAAGTCATCTTCAGTCATGTTGAATCACCGTACAATTGTCATGTGAAATGGCTGATGATATAGGATTTTCCCTTTGACCGTTTCCAATGAGTGCCTCTTTTACTCCCATGTCTAAAGCTTCAGTAGCTGCTAGTATCTTCTTTTCCATACCTGGTCCTATTTTTGGTCTAATTTCTTTTGCTTTTGCTAATGTTAGATTTGTTACCAGTTTATCATCCATCAAGAGTCCGTCTACATTTGTTATGAATAATATCTTGTCGCAACCAACATTTCCTGCAACATATGCTGCTGCTCTATCTCCGTCGACATTGAGGAACTCTGACTCTTCGCTAATTGCAATGGGTGAAATTACAGGTGTTAGGCCCTGATCTAAAAGTGATTTAATGAATTTCGCATTGATTTTTGTAATTTTGCCTGTATATCCTCCATCAATTGCCTGTTTTCGACCTTTCTCATTGATAATTAATAATGTCTTTTTTCTTTCAGCTTCGATAATTCTTGCATCCACTCCTGACAATCCAATTGCATTAATTCCATTTTTTTGAAGCATCTGAACAATTGTCTTGTTTATTCTTCCTGAAATTACCATTGTAAAAATCTCTGCAGTTTCTTTGTCTGTGTATCTGCTTTTAATTCCACTAGGCGATGTTACAAATTTAGGTTCTTTTCCAAGCTGTTCGCAAACTTTTGTGACTTCTTTTCCTCCTCCATGAACTATGATTAATCCTTCTGTCTCTGCAACTTTTTTCATGTCTGCAATAGTTGATGGATGTAAATTATCTACTACACTTCCGCCGATTTTGATTGTGATCATTTCTATACTGGAGTGAGTGGAGTGTACTTCAAGCCATCCATTTCATCAAAGCCGCACATCACATTCATGTTTTGTATTGCAGAACCTGCTGCGCCTTTCATTAGGTTATCGGATGCTGACATTACAATCAATCTATGATTCTCTTCATCTATGTCAAAACCTATATCACAAAAGTTTGAACCAACTACAAATTTTGGATCTGGAAATTTATACAATCCTTTTTTATCTCTAATCAATCGAACAAATCTCTCTTGACCATAAGCCTCACGAAATATTTTCCATAATTCTTTTTCCTCTATGTCTTTTTTCATAAATGTATGATTTGTACACAAAATTCCACGAACTACATCTACTGCATGTGGACTCATTGAAACATGAATTTTTTTACCTGCAATTTCACTTAACTCTTGTTCTATCTCACCAGTGTGTCTATGTTTTGCTGGTTTGTATGGTCTGATTACTCCTGCTCTCATTGCATGAGCAGTTCCTGAACCAGAACCTGCACCAGATGATCCAATTTTTGAATCTACAATGATGTGTTCTGTATCAATTAAGTCATGTCGAATTAATGGTGCAAGTGCTAATGTGGAAGTTACTGCCATACATCCTGGACAAGAAACTAGCTGAGCTTTCTTGATTGCCTCTCTATGTAATTCTGGTACTCCAAATACTGATTTTGGTAAGTAGTCTGGATGTGGATGCTCCCATCCATACCATTTATCGTAATCTGTAGCATTGTGTAATCTATAATCTGCACTCAAATCTATAACTTTGAGACCTCTATCATACAATGCTTTTACAATTTCAGTTGCAGTTCCATGTGGAACTGCAGTAAATACAATATCGCACTTATCTGTCATTTTATCATAATCTAATTCTGAAAAAGTTAGATCGGTAAATCCTTTCAAACTGGGTTGAATTCTATGGAGATATTCTCCAACATGTTGTCTTGAGGTAACCATTGAAATCTCCACATCTGGATGATTTACTAAAAGACGAAGTGTTTCTCCACCAACATAACCTGATGCTCCTACAACACCAACTTTCATCATAACCCTCCCGATAATGAACTATAATTTATTTCCTAACATAGTTTAAAGCAAATTCAACCATTTCTTTTGGAATATTTCGCTTTGAAACTTTTGACAGTCCTTTAAACTCTACAGTATTGTTAACTTCATGTACGACAAATCCACGTTTTTCGTCTTCCATAATATCTATACCTAAAATTCCTCCACCCATAGCTTTTGAGGCTTTAATTGCTACATCTTCGATCTCTTTTGTGATCTCACATAATTCAGGATCTGCCCCTAATGCTATGTTTGTCTTAAAACCACCTGATGATTTTCTGTACATTGCTGCTATTGGTTCATCCCCAATTGTGATTACTCGGATGTCTCTTGGTGGTCTGTTTATCACCTCTTGAAGGTAGAAAATTCTATCATGTGGACTATCAGTAATATCTCTAATCTCAAATAATGCATCGGCAGTATCTTTGTCTTTAATTTGCATTACTCCTCTGCCCCAACTTCCAATGACTGGTTTTATTACTAATGGATATCCTATTTTTTCTATATTTTCTAATGCACTTTCACTTGAAAATGAAAAATATGTTTTTGGTGTTGGTACATTGTATTTTTTTAGCATTAGCGTCATGAACATTTTATTTCCGCATTGATTTGCAACAAAAAATTTGTTGAGTACTGGCACATCCATGAATTCAAGACTGGCAGTAAAATGAAGTCCTCTAAAATAACTGACGCATCTTTCTAAAACTACGTCTCCAAAATCGAAATCGCTTCTTTTACTATCTGTATCGATTTGGGTAATCTTAGCATCTAGCATTACTGCCTGATGACCTAGATTCAATGCTTCTTTCTCGAGCATCTTCTCTTCTGATCTTAGGCGGTCAAACACAATACAGATTTTTGACATTACTCTCCCCAGTCTTCGCCTACACTTTCTGCTTGTTTTAGCTCAACAGTAGATCCATTTTTTTTTGCGATCTCAAAGTCAGCGCCACAATCAGGACAGGAGATTATCTCTCCAACAGAGGCATCGTCTGGGATGTTAAGAGTTGCATCACATTCTTGACAGTTCATGTTTTTGTTGACCTTTTCTTTTGTAATTTATTAGCTTCTGTTGATTGAATTCCCCACAATTCTACAAATCCTTTTGCCAATCTTTGATCAAAAGTTGATTCTGTACCATAAGTGGCGATCTTATGACTGTATAATGAATAGTCTGATTTTCGTCCAACAACACGAATGCTTCCTTTGAAGAGCTTTAGTTTTACAGTTCCAGATACTGGTTTTTGTGATGCCTGAATGAATGCATCAAGATCCTGTTTTAATGGGTCTTGCCATAATCCTGAATAGGCAAGGTATGCCCACTCATCGTCGATAATTGATTTGAATTTATTTTCATGTTTAGTATGAACCATTTTTTCTAAATCTGAATGAGCTTCAATTAGACATAATGCTCCTGGAGTTTCATAAACTTCACGAGATTTAATTCCGACAACTCTGTCTTCTATATGATCAACAATTCCTACTCCTGCATCTCCTGCTTTTTTGTTTACATATTCGATTAATTTTATTGGTTCGAGAATTTTTCCATCTACTGAAATTGGTATTCCTTTCTCGAATTTTATTTCCAAATATGTTGGCTTGTCTGGCAAATTTTTTGTTTTTACCCAAATGAATGCATCTTCTGGAGGTTCATTGTATGGGTCTTCTAACACTCCGCCTTCAATTGCACGTCCCCACAAATTTTGATCAATGCTGAATCTCTTTGCAACTGAGTCAATTTCGATTCCGTGTTTTTTTGCAAACTCTAATTCAGTTACTCTGTCTAAATTTTTATCTCTAATTGGTGCAATAATTGGTAAATCAGAACCAGAACGTAATGTAATGTCAAATCTAACTTGATCATTTCCTTTGCCTGAACAACCATGAGCTAATGATGTTACTTTTTCTTTTTTTGCAATTTCTAAAACTTTTTCTGCAATTAATGGTCTAGCTAATGCAGTTGCTAAACAATATTTTTTTTGATAAAGCGCATTTGCTTTAATTGATGGAAAAATGAAATTTTCAACAAACTCTTTTCTAGCATCAATGTTGTAGTGTTTTATCACTCCAAGCTTTTTGGCTTTAGCTTCAATTTTTTTCTGATCATCGCCTTGACCTACATCAACAGTTACTGTGATGACGTCCATGTTGTATTCTTCTTGAAGGTATTTGATTACAACTGATGTGTCTAATCCACCAGAAAATGCAAGAATTCCTTTTTCAGCCATAAAACACATTCCCCGTCGTAATTTGGAATTTATCTTTTGTGTTACGCTGAAAAAATCAAAAAATTCTCAAACTAGCTTGAGCTAAAATTCGATGATTATTTAACAGCCAGAATATAACGCTGTTTTATGAAATTTCAGATCTATGTCTTGATCGGTGCAGTAGTGTTGACTTTGATCTCTGTAGGAATTATGACAAATCAGGATCAAAATACGCATGAAAACAAGATTAGAGTAGCATATTTTCCCAACATATCTCATGCAATACCAATTGTTGGAATTGAAAAAGGATTTTTTTCGAATCACATTGGAAGTGATACTGCTATTCAACCGATCTTGTTTGATTCTGGACCTCAAGTAATTGAATCAATTTTTGCAGGTTCTGTGGATATAGCATATGTTGGACCTGGACCTGCAATTAATGCATTTTTGAAATCTGAACAACATGATGTAAAAATTTTATCTGGCGCTGCAAGTGGAGGTGTTAGTTTTATTGTTCATCCAAATTCTGAAATTAAATCTGTTGCTGATTTTGATGGAAAAAGAATTGCTGCTCCTCAAATTGGAAACACACAGGATATTTCTCTTCGAACATTTCTTTCTGATAATGGGTTAAAGCCTGCAGAAAAGGGTGGTTCTGTAATTGTTTTGAATACTGGTAACTCTGATATTTACATATTATTTGCAAAAGGAGATATTGATGGTGCATGGGTTCCAGAACCTACTGCTACAATATTGGTTCAACAATTAGGTGGAATAAGATTATTTAATGAAAATGAACTTTGGCCTGAAAATAAGTTTGCAACGGTGGTGTTGATTGCTAAAGAAGAATATGTAAATTCACATCCTGAAATTATACAGAAATGGCTTGAAGCACATCAACAAACAGCAGATTGGATTAATTCCAATAAAGAAGAAACTAGAACTATCTTCATTGATTTTATGAAAAATGAAATGGGTAAATCATTACCAGTTGAATTAATTGATGAATCATTATTCAATTTAGAAATTACTTCCGATCCAATTGTAAGCTCAATTAACACAATTGCTAAAAGGGCGGACTCGCTTGGTTATCTAGGAAGACATGGATATGACTTAGATGGACTTTTCTTTGACAAAAATTCAAATTCCCAATTACAGGAGGTTTTAGTAAATAATGACCAAACTTGAGGCTAAAAATATTGTAAAATATTTCAAACATGACAGTCATCGCCTTAAGGCATTAGGTGGCGTGAATTTACAAATTGAAGATGGTGAATTTGTATGCCTGGTTGGTCCATCTGGATGTGGCAAATCTACATTTTTACGAATAGTGGCAGGTTTGGAAACTCCTGATGAGGGTGAAATTTTCTTTGATGGAAAACCAGTAACATCAACTGGCCCTGAAAGAATTATTGTTTTTCAAGAGGGTGCGTTGTTTCCTTGGTTGAAAGTTCAAGATAACGTAGAATTTGGATTAAAAATGGCAGGAATTCCAAAAGAAGAGCGTGCTCAGATATCAAAAAGATATCTGGATATGATGCAGTTGACAAAATTTGCTGATTCGTATACATACCAACTTTCAACTGGAATGAAACAAAGAGTAGCGATAGCTAGAGCACTTGTTATGGACCCTGATGTATTACTAATGGATGAACCATTTGCAGCACTTGATGCACAAACACGAGATTTGCTACTAGTTGAAATGCAATTGATTTGGGAGAAAACAAAAAAGACAATTTTATTTGTAACTCACAATGTGACTGAAGCTACAGTACTTGGAACCAAAGTTGCAGTATTTAGTAATAGACCATCTACAATTAAAAAAATCATTAACATTGATTACAAACGACCACGATTAGTTGAGGATCAAAATCTATTTCCACTTCAACAAGAAATTTTATCTGAATTACGACCTGAGGTTAAAAAAAATTAGTGATATATGATGAAAAAACCTTCTCTAGTTAAACAAATTATTTTCTATATTGCTATTGTTGTAATTTGGCAACTTGTTGCAATGTCTAGCATATGGCCAAATAATCTATTTCCATCACCTTATGAAGTTGCTGAAGATTTAGTTTATACTGCATCTGATGGTAGCTTGTTCTTTGGAATTGGGACTAGTCTTTTACGACTATTGATTGGATTGACTATTGCAATTGTTGGTGGAATGTTACTTGGAATTTTAATGGCTAGGATAGAAACTGTAAATCAAACTATTGGTTCATTGGTATTGGGATTGCAATCAATTCCTTCGGTTGCTTGGGTCCCGCTAGCTATACTGTGGTTTGGATTAACTGATGGTGGAATTATTTTTGTTACAGCAGTAAGTTCGATGTTTGCAATAACAATCTCTACCTATACTGGAGTGAAAACCATCAACCCTCACTATATTGAGGCTGCACGAAATATGGGTGCCAAAGGAACTCAATTAGCCACTTACGTCTTAATTCCTGCAGCCTTTCCTCATTTAATTTCAGGTTTCAAGCAAGGTTGGGCTTTTGCATGGCGAGGTGTAATTGGAGCAGAGTTATTGTTTTCATTTCTGGGATTAGGATTTTTACTTAATGTAGGACGACAACTAAATGACATCTCTCAAGTATTTGCAATAATGTTAGTGATTATGATGATTGGTATTGTTATTGATGGAATTATCTTTAAGCGAATTGAAAATAAGGTAATGTCTAGATGGGGACTTCGTTAATCTTTTCAGCTTTTATTTTTAGTGATACTACAAACCCAACTATGATTACTGCTATAGCAAAATACATCACTGCAATATAATCAAATACAAATGCAATACTTCCTCCAATTACAGGGCCGATTACTGTAGCGATTGATATTGTTGAACTAAATATTCCTGTTGATGTAGAACGAGGATTGTTGTCCATGAGATGAAAGTTTCCTCCAATAAATAAAAATGCCCAAGTTCCTCCAACAAGAGCCATAAATGGCATTGCCATCCACCATTCTGTAATTATTGATAATCCTACAAATACAAAAGCTGTACAACCTATACCAATCTTGAATTTAGTTACATTTGAAATTTTGATTTTACTTGCCATTAAATTCATCAGGATAAATGCAGTCAATGTATTTGCGACATATACAATTGATACTTGATACAGTTCTGCCCCTAATTTTTCCATTAACATTATTGGAAATATGGTCCATACTGCAGCAGCTCCAACATGTCTTAGTAATAATGATGTAAATAGAAATCTATTTTTTGAAATTACTTTTTTTGTTGTACCTGGTTCTATTTCTTTTTCTTGTACTGGATTTGGCATCTTAATTGTAAAGATTAGTCCAATTGCAAATGATGCAGCACTCATCATGAAAAGTAACTTTAGATCACTTGCAAAACCTGCTGCTGCAATTCCTGCAAGCCATCCTAATGCATGAAATGAGATTACAGTTGCCGCTCTCTTCTTTTCGATATTTGCCTCGTAGGTATAGGCAATCATGGCTGGAATCATAATGCCGCTTGCAACACCTGCAGCGATTCTTACTAGAAATAGTAATGTAATATCGTCTGCAAAATAGTGTAAACCAAAGGTAATGGCGCACCCAATAAAGCCAATTCTGATAAATTTGAGCCTAGTTCCTTTCTTATCTGAATGTCTACCAAAATAAATTTCTGATAAAATTTGTGCAAAACTAAATGATGCTATGATCAAACCAATCTCAAAAATAGAACTTGTAACTCCTTTTGCAATTAGTGGCATGAATACAAAGATCATAGAGATTCCAGCATGCTGAAAAAATGTTGCACTACGAACTAGATTGTTTAGTTGAATGTTTTGCATAAATGTATTAGAAATTTCATTTCACCTAAT
>CAZQXU010000008.1:0-6220 GCA_964597385.1 uncultured Nitrosopumilaceae archaeon
TGATCAAGATAGTTTCAAATCTAATGGTAAATGAGAAGAGAATTGTAGAAAATCTCTATATTACAAAGGGGCAAATATTTGCAGAATTTGTTTTAGAGGCACTGATTAAGAAAGGTGTTCCAAGATTTGTTGCGTATAGAGACGTGCAAAGAGTTGCATTTGAGGCAAATGACAAAGGAATTCAGTATATTGATGCAATCAAAAACGATAGAGCATTTACTTCAAAACTTACAAATAAAGAAATTGATGCAATATTTTCACCAGAGAAACATCTTGGAGCATCACCAGCAATAATTAGTAATGTAAAAAAATCAGTTCAAAAAACAGTTAGTCGATTTATTTGATATTACAATATCATAGTTGAGTTAATCTAACTTTAGATATTTAAAAATAAATTTATTTAGATTTTAATAATGATTTATGAATTTTAGTTCCATACTGTAAAGCTTTTTTTCTTTTTGTATAAGAAATTTCAGGAACTCCTATTTGGCTTGCAAGGTTACGTATAATGTGTTTTCTAAGTAGATCATCAGAACCATGTATTTTTTCAGATGTTGGAATAGTTTTTGCATACTCTATGAATTGAGAAGATAAAAGCGGTTGGACTATCTTTACTTTAAATTCAGACGCAATGAGATTTACAGCCTTCATCATTTTGAGTTCATTGTCTAGTTTAGTATCCATAACTTTAGCAATCTGTGAATCTCCACCAGAGAATGCTTCTCTATATGCATTGTATCCACAAAATAATTCATCTATGCCATTTGCAGTAACCACAGTATCAAGATTTAGACTGTTTGCTAGTTTGGACACATAATAAAATGCGATACAATTTTCATTCCAAGATAAATTGTCAGTGTTTATTGTTTTATGAATTTTTGATGAAATTTCAGGAAAAGTTTTGGGATCAATTTCTAAAATATGATGAGAGTATTTTAGAAATGTGTTAACTTCTTTTGCAAATAAAATATCATGTGATTCCGAAAATCCAATTGTTAACAATGTAACATCAAAAGCCATGTCTGAGCAAATTTTTGAGATTAGTGTGCTATCAACACCACCTGAAAAAGCAATTCCAATTTTCTTTTCTTTAACAGTTTTAGAAAGGGAATTTTTGATATTTTCTAGTAGATTTTCATATGTCTCATCCATACTATCTGCAATTTTCAATGAAAGGTAATGAATCAATCTTTTAATTTAACATTATATCTAAAATGTTATGATACGATTATCACAAGCAGAAATAGAGCAAGAATTGAAAAATTTGCCTGGCTGGAGGATTGTAAATGAAAAACTACACAAAGAATTTCAGTTTGAAAGTTTTAACCAAGCATTTGGATTCATGACCAGATCTGCGATGGAAATTGAAAAAATGAATCATCATCCTGAGTGGTTTAACGTATACAACAAAATCACTATAGAATTGACAACTCATGATGCAGGAGGTATCACAAAAAATGATGTCAATCTTGCTAAAATTCTAAATTCACTAGTATAGAATTTCAGTCAAATTTGATACAGAATTTATATTATATCCAAAATCAGAACACTTCACATGGCTACAAGTCCTACAATTTTAGATTCAGATTTTAGATATATCGATAAAAAAGGAAACTTACTAAAAACTAGAACAGAGTTAACAGTAGCTCAGATGCTCTCATTTTTAGATCAAGAATACCAATACAATTACAAAATTATGTTAAAAAACGGTAAAGAAATGACAATTGATTTTAAAACAGAAAAAGGCCTCATCGAAGTAATTGATAATGATGAAGACATAACAAAATACAAGAAAATCAAAGAAGATTTTCCAGAGCAAAAAGTAATGGCAATAGGCCATGCAAAATATGTAGCTCAAATTAAGGAACTACAAGACATTGTATTTTACGATAAGACCCCACAAACAGGTTCAATATTTTTAGAAGATGCATCATTTTCATTTGATTATGCACATATTCTTCCGTTAGTAGAGAAGTGTTCAATTTTACATGGACATACATCTTCTGTCATGGTAGAGTTGGTTGGACAAATGAAAGACAATCTTCTTGTTGATTTTGGTATTGCAAAAAAAATAATCAAAGAAGTTGTTGCAGAATTTGATCATAAATTTTTCATCAATAGAAAATATCTAAAAAGAGAAGACAATTCACATTATCAAATTCAATTTGAGGGTCCAAAGGGAATGTTTGACATTCAAGTTCCAATAAATACTGCATATCTATTAGAAGGAGAAGCTACTGTAGAAAATCTTTCAAGTGAGATAATCAAATTGCTTGCTCCTAAATTACCTCATAATGTAGAAGCTGTTGGAGTTTACATTTATGAAGGATACAATAAAGGATCTCATATTATTTCAAATATTTCAAGATAATTAAGAAATGGAACCAAAAATTGCAGAAAAAGCTTGGAACCCAGAGTTAGAAAAAGATATTCTCAAACAATGGATAAATGAGAAAATTTATGATTTCTCTCCAAAAGAAGATAATTTCACGATAGATACGCCGCCACCTTATCCATCAGGTAGACCTTGGCACATTGGTGCAGCTGCACATTATTCTCAGATTGATATGATTGCACGAACCGCAAGAATGGCTGGAAAAAATGTGTATTTTCCAATAGGGATTGATAGAAATGGGCTTCCTGTGGAGATTTACACAGAAAAAAAGCACAACATTAGAATGCGAGAGACTGAACGAGGTGAATTTCTAAAATTATGCAGATCTGCACTTGATGATTTAGAAGCCGAAATGATATTGATTATGAAAAGTTTAGGAATTAGTGGGGATTTTTCTAATTACTATAGAACTGACTCTGAAGAATATAGAACATTAACACAATCTACATTTATTGATCTTTGGAAAAAAGGTCAGGTCTATCTTGCAAACAGACCAAATAATTATGATTGGGTATCAGGTACAACAATTGCAGATGCCGAAATAATTTACGAGGATTTACCAACTAAACTAGTCTACATGAGATTTAAAATCAAAGATACAGATAAAGAAATAATCATAGCAAGTACAAGACCAGAGCTACTGTGTGCTTGTAAAACAGTAATTGTAAATCCTGAAGATGAGAGATATACAAATTTTATCGGTAAAAAAGTAATTGTACCAATTACTAATGCAGAAGTAGAACTAAGAACACATCATTCAGCTCATCAAGATTTTGGTTCTGGAGCAGTTATGGTTTGTAGTTACGGAGATCAAAACGATGTTGCATTATTTAGGGAATTGGAATTAGAAGAAATTGTTGCAATTGGATTAGATGGGAAGATGACAGAAGCTGCAGGTAGTTATTCAGGATTAAAACCAAAACAAGCAAGAACAAAAATTATCGAAGATTTGGAGAGTGGTGGATTAGTTGAAAAAATTGAAGATATAATTCACAGAACTCCTGTGTCTGAACGAAGTAAAAATCCAATTGAAATAATTCCAATGGAAGAATATTATCTAAAACAAAAAGAATCAATTGAAAAAATGAAAAAATTAGGACAAGAAATTACGTTTTATCCATCTATGCACAAACAGATTCTCATGAATTGGCTAGAATCTATCAATATTGATTGGCCAATTTCAAGAAGACGATATTATGGGACTGAGATACCTATTTGGTATTGTAAAAAATGCTCAGAACCACATGTTCCTGAGCCTGGAAAGTACTATAGACCATGGCTAGAAAAATGCCCTATTAGTCAGTGCTCCAAGTGTGGAAATAGTGAATTTGTGGGAGAAGAAAGAACTTTTGATACATGGATGGATTCCAGTGTATCACCACTTTATGTTTGTAAATTTAACAGAGACCAAGATTTTTTCAATAAAGTTTATCCTGCATCACTTAGACCTCAAGCAAAAGATATTGTTAGAACGTGGTTGTACTATACACTTCTACGATGTGAGCAGCTGACAGGAAAAAAACCATGGTCTGAAGCATGGATTATGGGATATGGTCTTGACGAAAAAGGCATGAAAATGAGTAAGAGTAAAGGAAATGCAATTGATCCTTTACCAGTAATTGAACAATTTGGAGCAGACACTTTTAGATTTTGGAGTGCAAGCGAAATTAATCACGGATATGATTTTAGATGTAATGAACAAAAAATTGAATCTACAAAAAAATTTCTCAGTAAACTATGGAATGTATCAAGATTTTTGTCTAGTTTCCCAGTAATCAAATCTGGAATTCCAACGGAGACAGATAAATGGATAATGTCTGAATTGGATAATCTAATCAAAGAATGTAAGAGAGGATACGATGAATATAATTTCTTTATTCCAGCAATTGCAATTAGAGAATTCACATGGAATATTTTTGCAGCACATTATATTGAAATGGTTAAAGCAAGAGCATATGGAATTGGTTTTACAGATGAGGAAAGAGATGGTGCAATCTATACATTACATAAAACATTATCAACTATTTTGAAATTATTAGCTCCAATTACACCATTCATAACAGAATATCTATGGAAGACATTGTATTCATCAGATAGCATACACAAACAACTTCAAGTGAAATCTGAATCAATACCAGAACAAAGTAAAATTACAAAAGAGATAACTGAATTTAACTCTAAAGTATGGAATGAGAAAAAGCTGAAAAATCTTTCATTAAAAGATTCAATCAAAATTAGCATTCCAGAAAGTCTTGAGCCTTTTAGAAAGGACTTAAAATCAATGCATAATTTAGACGATAATTGAGCCTAAATTATACATGTATAATTCCATTTGTAATCAAATATTGAAGTCCTGAAACAAACTCCGCATCTTCGATTAGTCCATCTGCCCACCATCCAGCATTATTTTTTATCCAGTTTGGAATAGATTGCTGTGAAGGTTGTCCTGATTGAGTTTGAGGAATTGTCATTATTTCTTCATTAATTAAATATTGAATTCCTAAAACAAAATCAGCATCTTTGATTAATCCATCTGCCCACCATCCAGCATTATTTTTTATCCAGTTTGGAATTATAATTTCAGTATCAGAGACAAATGGGTTTAATGCATGTGTACCAATAATTTCAACAATTGAATCTCCATTAAAAAATGGAATCATCAAAGTTCTTGATGTTGATGTAGATTTTGATTCAACATAGCTGGTTTCAAAACCATCTACTAAAACAAAAAACATGTCATCAGATGATTCAAATGTTGCATCTAAAATAACTCGAGGGATTGTAATTTCAATAGTTCCATCATCTTGAGTATTCATAGTAATAATTAATTCAAAAAAATCAGGATCTAGAAAAATTGATTCCATATTACCATGGTCAATGTTATAGATTACATCAATTGATTCTACAGGAACAACTCCAGAATCTGCATATGAGTTTGGAACCTCTATTGGAATAAAAAAAATGATAAAGATCAGACTAAATAAAAATTTAGTATTCATTATTTATCGCCAAAAGACATTCCTTCTTCTAATGAAGTAGTAATATTGTTTCCAGAGACTGTATTTTCAGAAGTTAACTTAGTTAGAGTTGCAGTACCGTTAAGAATCCATAAATTAGAAATTTTACTTTGTGGGCCAATTATTGAAACTTGTGATTGATCAATATTATTAATTGGAATATCAGCATTTACAAAAAGTTTCATCGTAGCATGTAGTTCTTCAAGCAAGCCATCCTCTAAAAATGCTACAATTACAAGTGAATCTTTGGCACCAGATTGTCCTGAAGATACTGTTCTAGCTTTTCCAAATCCACAATTATAATTAATGTCATCAACAACAATGTTACATTCATTTAATTCTAATTTAAGATCAGATTTACTTTTATCATATAATGTAAATGTCATTTTGCCAGTCATAGTAGACATTTGTAGTTGGTTTGAAATCTGAGATGCATCTATAGAATCAAAAGTTAGCTCAAATGTTTCAGCATAATCTTTGGTTGGAGATTTTACTCCCATGTACTGTCCATCATTTATCTTATCAAGAATGTTTTTGATTCTGGAATCCAATACATCGGATTTTTCTGCAAGTCTTTGTTGAATTTCTTCGGATTTTTTAACAATTTTTTCTTCAATTTGTTTAGATTTTAGAGAAATTTCATCACTAGATATGTTTGCTTTAATTTTATTTTGAAACTTCTCTTTGATTTCTTTTAATTTTTCTTCATATTGTTGGAATTTTTTTAATTGTTTTGCTTCAAGAATTTCCCTGTTTGTTGTAAGTTCAGCTTTTTTCTGTTCTAATTCCTTTTGTCTTTCTTCAGCTT
>CAZQXU010000008.1:6320-15526 GCA_964597385.1 uncultured Nitrosopumilaceae archaeon
TTTCTTTCTGTTCAGCTTTTTTCTGTTCTAATTCCTTTTGTCTTTCTTCAGCTTTTTCTTTCTGTTCAGCTTTTTTCTGTTCTAATTCCTTTTGTCTTTCTTCAGCTTTAAAGTCATCATCATTTAGAGATGGGTTTTGGGCAAATGCATCATCATTAAATAATCCAAATATGCCTAATAGTAAGATAGAACCTAGTGTAAGTGGTAAAATAAAATTTGTTTTCATTTTAAAATTTTCCAAGTTAGGGTTAAAAAGAATTGCGATGAAGTTATCATAATAGACTAGTTTCTTGATTTCTTAATTAAATTTATAAAATATTTGTGTAATGAAACATCTTCTGTTAATTCAGGATGAAATGCTACGCCTAACATATTTCCTTTTTTGACTGCAACTATTTTTTCATTAAACTTTGCTAAAACTTCTACACCAGAACCAGTATCAGATACAGATGGAGCTCGAATAAAAACTCCGTTAAACTTTGGAATGTCAATAGAATTCATAGAGATGTTTGCCTCAAAGGATTCTTTTTGTCTTCCAAATGAATTTCGTTCTAATTTAATGTCAAGTAAATCTAAAAGAGGCTGATCAGTTTTTCCTAAAACGCGATCGTTAGCTGTTTTTGAAAGCATTATCATACCAGCACATATTCCTAGTACTGGCATTCCTTGTTCAATTTTTTCTTTAATTATCTTAAGTGAGCTATTTACAAGTGAGAGTTGCCCTATAGTTGTACTTTCACCACCTGGGATAATCAAACCATCTAGTTTAGAAATCTCTTCAGATGTTTTAACACCTATGACTGAACCTTCCACTCCTAATTCCTTAATTGCTCTTTGAGTAGATGTGATGTTTTCATGGACATCGCCTTGAATTGCCAAAACTCCAACAGTAAGACTCATGCTAAACCACCACGATCTTGCATTCTTAATTCAAGAGTTTTAACATCCAATCCAAGCATAGATTGTCTCTCATCAATCATTTTTTGTGCCTCTTTTACTTTATCTGATTCATTCCAGAATGTAGTTGCAAGAACAATTGCTCTTGCTCTTTCTTTAGCATCGTCTGCATTAAAAATTCCAGATCCTACAAATATCCCATCACAACCAAGTGACATCAAATATGCTGCATCAGCTGGAGTTGCAATTCCTCCTGCTGCAAAATTAACTACAGGTAATCTTCCAAGTTTAGCAGTCTTTGCAACTATATCATATGACACTTTGAATTCTCTTGCAATTCTAATCAGATCTTGATCATCACCAGAATCATAAATTGATTTTATTGTTCTTAGTTCATCATTGACTTTTTTAATATGAGTAACAGCCTCTGCAACATTTCCAGTACCAGGTTCTCCTTTAGTTCTGATCATTGCAGCTCCTTCTTCAATTCTTCTTAATGCTTCAGATAGTGATCTCGCTCCATTAACAAAAGGTGTTGTAAAATCCCATTTCCAAATATGATGATGTTCATCAGCTGGTGTTAAAACTTCTGATTCGTCTATCATATCCACATTAGTTTCATCAAGAACTTTTGCTTCATAGACATGACCAATTCTACATTTTGCCATAACTGGAATTGTAACTGAATCCATAATATCTTCGATGATTCTAATACTTGCAGTTCGTGCAACTCCACCTGCTTTTCTTACATCAGAAGGCAGTTTATCTAAAACCATAACAGACACAGCTCCTGCATCTTCTGCAATTTGAGCTTGCTCTACAGTGGTAACATCCATCACTACGCCATTTTTTAGCATATGAGCAAAACCACGTTTTAAAGTGGATGTTCCGCGTAAAATATTATCAGAATTAGATTTTTCTTTAATGATTCCTTTTGCATCAGTTCTTTCGCCTGAAAGTGAAAGCATAATCAGAGTTTTATTAGAAGGTTATTTGTACCTATTCACCAATTTGCTCTATGACATTATCAAGCTGGGATTCAACCATGGATATTATTGGAGGTATAAATTTCTCAGTTGCATTTTGTTCTGGCCAATTAATTTGATTAATTCTTCCATTAAGGATAACTTTGATATTTGATTTTTGAAAATCAGTTACGTTATCACGAATTTGAAATGATTCTGAAGGAATTGAAATGAAACCAGTTTCTTTAATCAAAGCTTTTAATTTACGAAGTTTTTGTTCATCTAAAGTTGATTTAATATCAGGTTTTGCATATCCATCTTCAGTTACAGAATATTTTATTTCTCCATTATTTTTTATGAGTAAAATCTCCGTTTTCTGTGCTCCGAGTCTTTCAGTTACTCCAAAAGATATTTTCTTTAATTGATATTTTGCATATTCAATTTCCATTACATCACTTGAATTAGATGCTGAATATGGAATTTCATTTTGTGTGAGTAATGGAATTGCAATTAAAATTGCAAGAATAGCAGGAATTGCAGCTATTACTATGACAATCGGTTTTACCATGATCTACCTTAACAGATGAAGCTCATGATTAATCGCAAATAAATCTTGGTTAAAATAACTTAAAATTCTAGTCTATTTCATTCTTGATCGTGGGGTCGTAGCCTAGCCTGGTAGGGCGACAGTGCATACGTTAGATCACCGCTAAGGGCTCCAAAGGTAAACTAAGCTAAACTGACTCACGGATGATGTAAGTTTGGAGCTGTAGTGACCCGTAGGTCGCCGGTTCGATTCCGGTCGGCCCCACGTTAGAATATTATTTATTTTTTAAAACATTTAGTGCTGAACCAGCTTTAAACCATTCAATTTGAGATTTATTATAAGAATGATTAAGAGAAATTTCATCATTTGTTCCATCTTTATGTTTAATGATACATTTTACTGGTTTGTGTGGTTCTAGATTGTTTAATCCTATAAGACTAATCTTGTCATCTTCTTGAATTTTGTTATAATCATCAGGATTACTAAATGTCAAAGCTAGAATTCCTTGTTTTTTCAAGTTTGTTTCATGTATTCTTGCAAGACTTTTTGTGATAACAGCTGCACATCCTAGATATCTAGGAGACATTGCTGCGTGTTCTCTACTACTTCCTTCACCGTAATTATTATCACCTATTATTACCCAACGCATTCTTTTTTCTTTATACTGTCGAGCAATTTTTGAAAAAGATTCTAGTTGATTATTTAAGATGTTTTTTCCTTTACCGATTTCATCGTTGAATGCATTAACGGCACCTAAAAGCATGTTATCACTAAGATTATCAAGATGGCCACGAAGTGATAGCCAAGCACCTGCAGGAGAAATATGATCTGTAGTACACTTTCCTTTTGCCTTAACCATTATAGGTAAATCAACAAAGTCTTTTCCATTCCATGGTAGAAATGGCTCTAAACGTTGAAGGCGTTTACTATTAGGATCAATAATTACTTCTACATCGCTTGAATTTTTTGGAGGTGAAACAAAAATTCCCTCAGGTATCTTGAATCCACTTTTTGGAACCTCAGGTGCAGGTTTTGGTGGTTCAAGTTTAAATTTTGAACCATCTGCAGCAGTTAATTCATCTTTTAGAGGATTAAATGAAAGTTTACCACTGAGAGCTAATGCAATAACCATCTCTGGACTACCAATAAAATTTAGTGTGTTTCTACGACCATCGTTACGACCCGGAAAATTTCTGTTAAAACTAGTAACAATTGTATTTTTTTCATCATTTTTCAATTCAGGTCTATCCCATTGACCAATACATGGACCACATGCATTTGCCAAAACTGTAGCTCCAATATCTTTTAGTGAATCCATTTGTCCATCTCTTTCAATAGTACTTCTAATCTGTTCAGAACCAGGTGTAATTAGAAGTGGGATTTTAGATTTAATACCTTTTAATTTTGCTTGTTCTGCCAAACTAGCTACTCTAGACATGTCTTCATAAGAAGAGTTTGTGCAACTTCCAATTAATGCAACAGATATTGAATCAATGTATTCATTAGATTTTACATCATTAGCTAAATTAGAAATTGATCTTGCTAGATCAGGTGTGTGTGGTCCTACAATATGCGGTTCTAATGTTGAAAGATTAATTTCAATAACTTTATCAAAGAATTTTTCAGGATTAGATTCTACTTCCTTATCTGCAACAAGTAATTCTTTATTTTGATTTGCAAGTTCTGCAATTTTTTCTCTATTTGTTGATCTTAGATAAGTTTCCATTCTTTTATCATATGGAAATATCGAACATGTTGCACCTACTTCAGCACCCATGTTTGTAATTGTAGCTTTTCCAGTACAACTAATTGTATTTGTTCCTGGTCCAAAGTATTCAATAATAGAATTTGTTCCTCCCGAAACTGTTAGTTCTTCAGCAACTTTTAGGATGATATCTTTTGGTGCAGTCCACCCATTAAGTTCCCCAGTTAAGTGGACTCCAATTCTTTTAGGATAAAGTAATTCCCATGGTAACCCAGCCATAGTTTCAGCTGCATCTAATCCTCCTACTCCTACAGCAATCATTCCCAATCCACCGGCATTTGGAGTGTGTGAGTCAGTTCCAATCATTAACCCTCCAGGAAATGCATAATTTTCAAGAACAACCTGATGAATTATTCCTGCACCAGGTTTCCAGAAACCACATCCATATTTGGCAGCAGCTGATTGTAAAAACTTGAAGACTTCACTATTTTCATCTAGTGCAACTTTCATATCAGCATCACCTGCTACTTTAGCACGAATCAGATGATCACAGTGAACTGTAGTAGGTAAAGCAGTTTGTTTAAGATCTGCTTGCATAAATTGTAGCATTACCATTTGTCCAGTCACATCTTGCAAGGCTACACGATCAGGAATAAGGAAAACATAGTTTTTACCCCCATCAAGATTTTTTTCTGCCATTTGTTCAAAATGTCCTGAAAGTATTTTTTCAGTAAGTGTTAAAGGTCTGCCAATTATTTTTCTATATTTTTGAATATTTTCACGTGATTTATTGTAAATACGAGTTACAAATTCGGGAGTAGTATCTATTTCCACAAAAATATGTCAATTTAACCGGAATTTAATATTTGCAATTCAAAAATTACTGCAAATAATGTGATAGGCATGTAAATTTCTTAACAATTATAAACTAAAAGCAGCTCTATAATTGATTGTTGAGTAATATCAAATATTCTAAAGTGAGGAATTCAAATGGTCAATAAAGGTTTTCCAAAATTTGGAATGTCCCAAGCAGGGGCATTTGTTGCAGCTTTAAAAAATTATAATTTACCAGATTTTATTTTAGTCTTGATTGCAAAAGAATGCAAATCTGACCTATTGGAGAGAGGACGAATCGATGATAGATTACAGAGCATGAATGATGATGCCTTAGAGCTTTTACACAAGGTATTTGTAGGATGTGAAGAAGATGCTGCAGGAAAATATGCCCAATACAGATTCTATGCATATGTTTCTAGTATGTATCATAAATGCGAGGTTTTAGTAAATGAAACTATTCCAGGAGCTACTGGAACAAATCACAAAATTCCTGTTGCAGTAAAAAACAATGGAATGTATATTGCAGTTGCAGTTAACAAAGCTACTGGAAATCCAGTAAATAAAAAAGAAACCACACGATTTTATGAAATGGTTGATGATATCAAGAAAGGTGATCACGGAACCATGTTAAGTGATGCAATCTATGGTTCTTCAGTAGGATTTAGAGGAGATGCGTTAGTAGAGCTTGAAAATTTGAGCAAATCTAGAACACATGATATTGAAAATAAACTTGATTTCAAAACAGCAAATTTTGAAAATAATATTTATTCAGTAACAAAGTGTTGATTAGAATTTATTAAAAATATAGTTTAGTTAACTAGGTTTTATTTTAAGAGTAGAGGTATCAATTGTAAGAAACATTGGTTTGCCATCAGTTTTTTCAAAATTAGTCCCATATTGTTCAAAATCCAACTGATCATAGAAATGCTTTGTCCACACATCATGAACTGCTTCTCTGAATTTTTTGTGTCCTGACGTTCGTAAAAGTTCATGTGCCAATACGTGAGAAACAGTTGTACAGTTTTTTTCTGCAAGAAATAGTGTGTCAAAATTATCTTTTGGAGGTTGCCACCAAACCATTCCAAAGTTTTCTGCTTGATAACCTTCACATGTACAATCAGTCCATAATGGTTTAAAATGACAAAGATAGAAATGAAAAATTTGAGGTCCTCGTTGTTGGTGATCCTGAAGTAGTGTATGCGTATCTAATTTTTGAAATAAACTTCTTGGCTTTGTAATTAATTCGTCACATTGAACTTCAAAATCTTTACCAAACTTTTCTTTGATCCAAATTTTGAAAAAACTCCCCATTTGTTTGACATATTCAAATTCAGGTTTACGTTTTTCAAGATCTTCTTCTTTTACAACAAAAATAAAATGTAAAATCATGGTTAGAAAAAAGAATGTTTATGATTGACCTTCTATACCCATAAGGGTTAGAGTTGATCTAATCTTTTCAATTTTTCGAATCTTCCAAGTAATTGTTTCTCTGAGTTTTTCAACAGTATCAGATTCAATCTTGGCTAAGATATCATATGCTCCGAAAGTGCCATGAACTTCCTTCACACCGTCTAGACCCTTAAGTTGCTGTATAATAGCCTCTTCAGAACCTAGTTCACAGTTTATTAAAACATAAGCTGTTGCCATGTATTCATTAAACAAAACGACTATATCAATAAACCGATTATGCCGAATTTAGTTTTGAGAAATATCAATAATAGTATCCCAAATTTGCTGCGGTACAGGCATTACAGATAATCTAGAAATACGAATAAGTTCCCAATTTTGAAATTTTTTCTGTTTTTTCATCTCATCTAATGTAATTGGACGTTTTAATGATTTTTTATATTTAACATCAAACACAATGAATCTTTTGTTATCTTCTTTGGGATTTGGATATGGATCTGAAATTACTTCCATAATTCCAACAATTTTTCGTTCGTCACCTGTGTGATAAAATAAAACAAGATCTCCTTTTTTTATTTCACGCATATGTTTTAGAGCTAAATTATTATGAACACCGTCCCATATTGTTTTTTTATCTTTTTTTAGAGTTTCAAAATTATATCCTCTTGGTCCGCTTGGTTCCTGTTTTGCTAACCAATAATTCACATTTTTCAGAATTTATTACGTTATGAATGCTTTACGCTTTAAAATTGTTAAATGTTCCCCGGTTCTGACTCGCGCAAGATCATTGGTATTTTTAGCCTAAACCTCCTTGGGTTTTCTAACCGGGGTTTGCCCATATTGTAGCACACCTGGGTGAATTAGAAATCATTGGTATCAATACGATCGACATCATCCTAATCCGTCTGTGTGCCTGCTCTTGGGCGTTTAATTATAGATTTAGCTATGCTAAAAACCATTGATCCGATTTACTCAGCGATATAAAGTAACTAAGCACAGATTTAGTCTCAATTAGAAAATATAATTGAAAAAATCAAAACATAAAAAATTACTCAAATATTAATCCAGAAAGAAAAATCTCAAATCCAACTACAGGAACACGTATTTTGTAGTTTTCAACTGTTTTTGAATTGATTTCACCAATCATTCCAATTGTTTTTCCATTTATTGAAATTGAAGCTGTTCGTCCTTCTTCAAAAATTGGATGAGATGAAGTTTTTGTCTCAATTTCTAAATTAAATCCTGTTTTTAATGCAGATTGTAAGATTGATTTAATTTCAGTAAAAGTTGCATCTTGATGTGCGCTAATTCCTGCAAGATTAGTTGTTTCATTTATTGGATTTCCATATGAAAAAACAGTACCAGTTTCAAATAATTTCTGCGGATAAGATGTGTGAATATTTCTAGAAAGATTTTCTAATAGTCCAGGAAGAATTGAATCTCGCAAAATTGTATGCTCTTGACTCTTTGAGTCTAATACAGAGATCATGTTTCTAGGTTCTCTGTTTGTCATTTCATATAAAACTCGTTTACTTGTCAAGCTTGAATTTAGAGCTTCAGTGTATCCCAATCCAACCATTATCAGACTGAGAGATTTGAGTTTTACAGATATTGAATTTGGTTGTCCCAAAGTTTGAGAAGGCGATAAAATTGGAATTAAATTCTGTATACCATAACCCAATGATACTTCTTCAACTAAATCCATCGGTCCAAATATATCAAATCTATAAGCAGGAACAGAACAAATAATATTTTTACCTTTCAAAGTAGCATCGAGTCTTGATTTTTTAAGAGATGAGATAATCTGAGAATTATTAAGATCAAGTCCAAGTGTTTGATTGATTAGATTAGAATTAATCAAGATTTTTCTTGGCTCTAATTTTGGTGAAGTGTTTTTGGCTCCAAGAATTTTTGTAGAATAAAGAGTAAATCCAGCAGTTTGAAGTATTGTGGCAACGACAGAAAGCATATCTTCTGTATCCTCTTTGTTAATACCGGTTACTTCAACAAAGAGGTTTTTTGTTTTTGGTGTAACAGTTGTTACTGCTGCATTGATAATAGGTGGAAATGACACTGTTTGTTTTTTTGAATCTATGATAAGAGGAATTTTTATGGAATTTCCAAGTATTGTTCCGTAATCTTTTCCTACATCAGTATCACTAAGAATTTCAGATATTTTGAGTTCACTGTTAGAATTTAATGGAATAAATCTATGTTCTCTATTAGTGGTAGTATATGTTAAAGGAAAAATGATTTTATCTAAATCATGAATTCCAATAGAAGATTTTTTTCTTTTTCTACCAATTCCAAAATGAAGATCCTCTTGCATTGCCATTAGTTGCTTAATCAATTTATCATCAATACATCCATTTTTTGCAATAATTCCAGTTACAAATGGTCTGATTTTAGATACAGATGGATCTACACGAATTACATAATTATTTGATTTTTTTATGTTTAATTTGAAAATTCCAGTTTTAATTCCGAGTAGCCCTTGTAAACCAAGTGCAATACCTAAATCAGTAGAATAATCAGGTCGATTAGGACTATACTCGACTCTCACTAGATCTTTATCTTCAGATTCAATGTCAAGTCCTAAGAAAGGAAGAGAATCAGAAATTTGTTTCTTTGAAACTTTCCCAATTAATTTTTGAAGTCTAGAGTAAGATAATTCAACTACAGGCATTTTGTTGTACTCCTCAACCAATTCAAATTATTATTGTAAAATTCTCTAACGTCATCCAAACCATATTTTAGCATTGCAATTCTTTCAATACCTCCACCCCAAGCTAGTACAGGTTTTGTAATTCCAAGAGGTTTTGTTACTTCAGGTCTAAAAATACCCATA
>CAZQXU010000008.1:15626-18780 GCA_964597385.1 uncultured Nitrosopumilaceae archaeon
TACAGGTTTTGTAATTCCAAGAGGTTTTGTTACTTCAGGTCTAAAAATACCCATACCAAATAGCTCTACCCATTTGTCTAATCGATCATTGTAAACCATTGTTTGTAAAGACGGTTCGGTATAAGGAAAGAATGTTGGCCAAAATTTTATTTTTGTTATTCCTATTCGTCTGTAAAATTCTCGTTGTATTCCCATCAAATCACGTAGAGTAGCATTTTTTCCGACTACAATACCTTCAATTTGATTAAATTCTACTAGATGTTTGTAACTTACTTTTTCATTTCTAAATACACGTCCAAGAGAGAATACTCTAGCTTCATCAGGTTTGTTTTCTGCGAGGTGTTTGATTGTTACACATGTTGTATGAGTTCGAAGAACCATTTTTCGTGCTTCATTAATATCCCAATTATATCGCCATCCTTTTTTATGAGATTCAGAAATTTTTTTGATTTGTTCTGAAGTTCCAATTTTTTTGGCAGATATACCATCAAGATAAAATGTATCTTGTAATTCTCGTGCAGGATGATCTTGAGGAGTAAATAACGCATCGAAATTCCAAAAGCTTGGTTGAGTCATACTTCCAATTATTTCTGTGAAACCTAATGTAACAAAGATCTCACGAATTTCATCAATAGTATCCTTGAGAGGATGAGTTCGTGAAACAAATACGTCAGGCACTGCAGATTCGACATTAATCTCACCTGTCAGGCCAGTGGTTATTTCAATAGATTTTGCAGTATCTGTTAATGATATTTCTTTTGTTTTAATCACATTTTCTATTATAAAATCAGGTCTTTTCAAAATAAAAGATAAATCATTGACATCAATTTCATTTTTGGATATTTTATTTTCTCCAATTTGTTTTAGAGTTTTTTCTCCTGGAAGTTCAGAAGGAAGATGTTTTAGGAAAATTTTTTCTTCAGAAGTATCTACCCAATTATTTTTTCTTGCCAATCCCATAGCAGGACCAAAAACATTTCCAAGTTCTTTTTGGAGATCTTGTAATTTTTTTGATTCATTTTTTAATAAATCAAGCAATCTTCTTTCAGGCAATCCTTTATGAAACGATTCTAATCCATTTTTTCCAAGGGATATGCTTATAGCTTGAGACTCGGTAACAACAGCTAAGCCTTTTAGTTTAAGCCATTCTATTCCTCGGCGGATTTGATCAGGGGATAGATTTGTAGATTTTTCAAGATTTTCAGGAGTTTGTTTTTCATTGTTTTTCAAAGAGGTGATAATTTTTTTTTCAATCTCATGAAGTACCTGCGACATCAGCAGAAAGACTGAAAAAGACTTTTTAAACCTTAACCTAAGTCAAATTGAATGTCAGCTGATGACTTTATCGTAACTCCTTGGCATGTTGAAGGAGATATTGATTATGATAAGTTAATCAAAAAATTTGGAACTGAAAAAATTTCACCAGATATTCTTAATAGAATCAAGAAAACTGCAGGCGAAGACCATTTTATGCTAAGAAGAGGTATTTTCTTTTCGCATCGAGAATTAAATAGAATTTTAGAGGATTATGATAATGGTAAGAAATTTTTCTTATATACTGGTAGAGGACCGTCAGGACATACTCATATAGGACATTTGGTTCCTTGGGTATTTTCAAAATGGCTACAAGATAAATTTGGAGTGAATATGTATTTCCAATTAACAGATGATGAAAAATTTTATGCAAAACAAAATCTCACTTTAGAAGAAACTGGTAAATTTGCATATGAAAATGCACTTGATTTTATTGCTTTAGGTTTTAAACCAAATAACACAAAAATAATTATCAATACAAAAAATATTCAAACATTATATCCTATTGCTGCACAAGTTGCTAAAAAAATTAATTTTTCAAATACAAAAGCAGTGTTTGGATTTACAAATGAAACAAATATTGGAATGATATTTTATACAGCGTTACAATCTGCGCCGTGTTTCATTGAAGATAAACCAGTTTTGATTCCATTAGGAGTTGATCAAGATCCTCATTTTAGATTAACTAGAGACATCGCTCCAAAAATTGGAAAGCAAAAACCAGCCTTAATTCACAATATCATGATTCCTGGACTATCAGGACCTGGAGGAAAAATGTCAGCTTCGGATGAAAATGGAACTATCTATACAACTGATTCTCCAAATATAGTAAAGAAAAAAATTAACAAACATGCATTTTCTGGAGGTCAAACAGATATTGAGCAACATAGAAAACTTGGAGGTAATCCAGATATTGATGTCTCTTATCAATATCTTAGAATATTCTTTGAACCAGACGATAATAAATTAAAATCAATTTACGACGATTATAAATCTGGAAAAATGTTAACTGGTGAATTAAAAGCAATATTAATTGAAAAAATAAACATGTTTCTTGCAATTCATCAAGAAAAGAGAGAGAAAGCAAAAGATAAGATCGATCAATTCATTTTTGAGAATTAATGAAAATCAAAATTAGATGTGATGATAAGTATGAAGCTCAAAAGCTATCCAGTCTTCTATTTATCAAAGATATGAATGAAACTTTCATTACAGCAATTTTAAACATATTTGATAATGAAATAGTTGTAGCATTAAAAGACAAATCAGCCCATAGTATTCTTTTAAAAGATAGAGTAGATGTGGATGTTTTTGCAGATTTTATTCAGTCAGTCATAGAAAAAGAACACAAGATAGTATCTACTGTAATGTTGGATGAATATGTAGAAATTGTAAAAGAGTGAATTAACCTGAGAATATTGTGTAAACGGCTACAATTCCAACCATTACAATAAGACTGATACCTAATGCTTTAAAGTCATTATCCATTATTGAAAAATAAATAACCATAATTAAAAATGTTAATAAATTCTTAAAAGGGGTTGGAGAAATTATCTTGGAAAATATCTACTTTTTTTATTCATAGATTTCGGTTTTTTATGTTCAGTTTTGGCTTGAGGTTGCCTAATTTCATTACAGTTCAAACATAATACTCTCAAATCTTTTCTAGCTAATTCTGGTTCAGAAATATATTTTCCCCAGGATGAAGCAAATCCACCTCTTCGAATACTATCAAATGCATCTTCATCATTAATATGATTAAATCCTAAAGCTCGTTCATCTTTAAATCCACAACTGGAGCATATTTTACCACCTAGAATTTCAAATAATTTTTCTTTTA
>CAZQXU010000008.1:18880-22212 GCA_964597385.1 uncultured Nitrosopumilaceae archaeon
TCTTGTGGTTTATTTTTTTGAAAACATTCACTGCAATAAACAGGTCTGTTAAATTTTGGTTCAAATGGTATTTGACATTCATCTCCACAATCACCACATGTTACAGTATGCATTTCTGGTCTTCTTTCATCTCTAGAATATCTATCTCTAGATGGTCTTTCATATCGAGAATTTCGAAAAGAACGTGATGGTGCATCATCTCTGGAATTTCTAGATGTTTGATTAGGTTTAGAATGTCTATCAAATTTTTTATCAGAATATTTTGCCTTATAGAGATCCATTTTCTTATACATATTCATCACTATTGATTATAGATAGTTAGAGCTTGAATTTGTGCCTAGATAAAAAATATATGAATTAAACCAGAGATTTATCCATTTCAGTTCCCATAATTTCTTGAACTTTTAAAAAATATAGTCTAGTAGAATACGGCATATCATCTAAATTGTTATCAACGACGATCATAAAATAACGAACAGCCCTTTTTGAGATATCAAGATTAAATTTCATAGGAAGAATTGGGTCTTGTTTTACCTTGATTTTATCTTGGAGCCACGGGGGAGCCATATCAATAGTTTCTTTAATAATTTTATTATACCAAAACGAAAGATTTTCAGGGTGTAGACCCTCCTTAAGATTTGAAATGTCAGCATCAAATTTTTTCATCATATTATTTATAATAGCCACTAAGCCTTAATCCAAAAATATTGTTTTATTACAATTACTCAAACATAGAGAATCTTCTAGTCAATTGATGATACGTTACCATCTATGTCTATTTCTGAATTTTTTATTCTCGTTGTAGAAATTCTATTTCCATCATGAGCCAAGACCATAGGAACTATTACTATTTTTACAGGAGATAGATTTTTTTCTTTTCTAAGACGGTTTAAGATTTCTCCTTGATTGCCGGTTTCATCGCTTACTACAAGAGCCTGTACATTTTCTTCTAAAACTGCAGGACCAAAATCATTATCTAATTTACTTATTTGAAATAGATGATTTGGAAAATTTGTTTTAATCACATTTGTTAGTCTTTCATGTCTTTTTTTATAGTTGTTCAAAGTTTTTTTTCCTCTTTTCTCAGCTAATTCATCACTTGTTAAACCAATAATCACATTAGATGAAATTGAAAATGCTTTTGAAAGTAAAGTAAGATGACCTTTGTGAATTATATCAAAAGTCCCTCCCATGGCAACAAGAGTAAACTGAGACATACTAACAAATAGAAAAGATATGAAAATAAATCTACTAGTTTACAAGTATCAAGACTACAGGTCCAGGATTAGCAATAGGAATATTGTTTCTATCCCAAACAAATGTTTCAATAAAAAACAAACCACTGCTTTCTGGAATCCAATCTACAGATTGAGATTGTTGACCAGTTTCAATAAAACGTCCATCATATTTTCCTATAAATTCCACATATGGGGTTCCAGATTGTTTAATTTGAACATAATAGGTATACGGAGTTTCGTTAGTTTTTTGATCAGCTGAGAATTGAATCCAAGCATCACTTTGTATTATCACTGTTGAACCTACTTTAATGTCTGGAAGATTTTTTCCCTCTTTATCAAGTATTGATACTTTAGATATGGTAACAAGTTTTGTTGCTATTTTAGATTCTGGAATTATTACATTTTTAGGTTCAGAATAAAATACGTTTGATTCAGCAGAAACAGTAAACCCTACAGATCTTGATTGAATTTTTTCATTAAAATTGAAATTTATTGTTTCATTTGATTCAACACTACCAATAGGAATAGTAATTACATCAATTATTCTAGGAGGTTGAAAATTATCATAGAAGGTAAGATAGACATTAGTATTATTGGATGGTGCAGCACCATTTTTTAGAATGCCTGAAAAACGAAGAGTATCGTCTAAATCAATATTATTTATTTCCACAGAAAGTTGCTTTGATTTAGAAGTTGATGAATTGAACTGTCCAAGCGAAACAGAGGCATGTGTGATCTCAGAATTTGGAGTTTTTGATTTTATAATATAAGGAGAAGTTCCAAGAGGTGGAATCACTTGTAAAGATGATTTTCCTTCAACAATTTCTAGAGGTTCTGGATTAGTATCATCATAAAATATTACACGTATTCGTACATCAGTCACAGAAGTAAGAGTATTGGTATTTTTAACTTCACCCACAACTACAGTATATCCTTGTTTATCTTGGTAAACATATGGAGTATTACTTGTAAGAATTACAGATAACGTAGGCAGAGTATCAGTTTTTTGAGCAAAACTTGAGGTGATTGGAAATAACATTAAAATCAAAAATACGGTAAGAATAATTTTCCTCATACAAATTTTATTGATTAGAGATTAATTTTATGCAACATATGATATAGTCAACAAGAAAGGTAAGAACGTTTAACCCAGTTATCACTGAATAATTAATAAAAAGAAGTTAAAAGAAATAAAAATTTTATCGTCTTTTCTTCATTGCTGTAATTGCTAACCAGTATACTAATCCTGGTGCCAATCCAACAATGAGTGGAATCCAAACTGGCCATGCATCTGCTGCGCTTGTCATAGATTAAAACGAAAAGTTATCCTATTTAAATCCATCCAGAAATCCGATATTCATAATTGATCGAAGTGTGTGTAAGTGGACTGGACGGGATTTGAACCCATGACCCCCCGCGTGCAAGGCGGGTATACTACCAGGCTATACTACCAGCCCACATCAAGAAGGGATAAGGTGTGGATTTTAATTGTTGTCTTCTTGAGAAGAATTTTATTTGTATAACAAAATACCAGTTCATGGTACTTTTAGAATCTCAAATTAAATTAAAACAAGGAGATAAAGCTCCAGAGTTTCAACTTTTGGGCATTGATGATAAAAAACACACATTAAATGACTATAACAATTATCACGGAATTTTAGTTATTTTCATGTGTAATCATTGCCCATATGTCAAGGCAAAAGTGGATGCGTTAAACGAGTTGTATGAAAAATATGGTGACAAAATAGCAATAGTTGGAATTAACAGCAATGACTCCAAAGACTATCCAGAAGACAGTTTTGAAAATATGAAAGTAACTGCGAAAGAAAAGGGATTTAAATTTGATTACTTAGTGGATGACACTCAAGAAATTGCAAAAAAATACGGTGCAATATGTACACCAGATCCTTTCTTATTCAATAGCAACAAACAGTTAGTATTTCATGGAAAGATAGATAATGCAATGAAGCCTGATGCTATTGCTACTGAAAAAACAATGAGTATGAATATAGAAAAATTACTAGCTGGAGAGAAAATTGAAAAAGATTTTGACCCATCAATTGGGTGCTCAATCAAGTGGAAGGAAAATTAAAC
>CAZQXU010000009.1:0-6383 GCA_964597385.1 uncultured Nitrosopumilaceae archaeon
TTTTATTATTCATTTTCACCAATAATTGCAGATTATGAAAGAGAACAACCAATTTTCAAAGAAGCTGTAAAAATTTCATTAACACCAATGCTTACGTCACTTTCTATACTAAATCATGTGGATATTGATTCAGAACAAGAAATGATAGGATATGGTGTAGGAATAATTTTGATGAATATTGGAATGTATGTTGGAATTCCGGTATTTGGAATCCTAAAAATATACCAATATAAGAAAAGATAGATTTCAAATCTAGAATTTCTAGTCAGGTTTTTATTTGTCCAATAGAGTACTTGGTTTAATGAAGACAATAGCTATTAGCTCTATCTTCGTATTTTTTGCCATTGTAGCAGGATTAGTTGCATTAACACCAGCTGCATTTGCAGATCATAGCGAAGTTACAATTGTCCCAGCAGCAGGTTCTGGTGCTCCAGGATGTGAAGAGAGTGCAGAAGGATGTTACATTCCAAGTACTGCTACAGTGGATGTTGGTGGAAAAGTAATATTTTCTAACACAGATACTGCAGCACATACATTCACAGCAGGAACTGCAGCAGATGGCCCATCAGGAGAATTTGACACTAGTTTAGTAATTGCCGGAAGTTCATATGAATGGACAGCAGCTACTGTAGGCGAATTCCCATACTATTGTATGGTACATCCATGGATGGAAGGATTGATTGTAGTACAAGAAGCAGGAGCAGAAGAACAAGACGATGATATGATGGACGATATGATGGACGATGACCATGCAGGTGATGCATCTGCAAGTGGAATGTTATCGGATGGAACTGAAGTTGAAATCCACACATCTGCAGTAACTGCAGGTGAAAGAATGGAAATCTCTGTAGATTTTGATGAATCAGAACATGTCAACTATGATATCATGGTAACACAAAATGGTGAAGAAGTACTAAATGATATTGGTGCTCATAGCCATGATGGTAAAGGTGTTCATGAAACAGCAGCACTTACTTCAGCAGATCCAGTGGATATCACTATAACCTTCCAAGGTTATGGAATTGAAGATCCAAAAACAGGACCAATTGGTGAAGTAGTAGTATTTGCAAACATTGTTCCAGAATTTGGAACAATTGCAATGATGATACTTGCTGTTGCAATCATAAGCATTGTAGCCGTTACTGCAAAATCTAAAGTAATTCCAAGATTTTAGGGAATTATCTTTTTTCTATTTTCTTTTTATTAAAGCAATTATCGCTAAGATAATTGCTGCTGATGCAATAGACAGTCCAAAAATTGCAAGGTCATATGCTGCCCCACCATCATTTTTTGAACCGTCATTCATTGCGGATACATCTCTTTGTAATGATGAGATGGCATTTTTGAGTGCGGCAACATCTTGATTTGACGAGCCACTGGTTGGTGGAAAGTCCAATACTGCAGTACTCTCTACATCCTCAATTGGAATTTGGACATTAATTAAAACACCATTAATTTCACCTTGTAAATCCATAACATAGCTTCCAGTTTTTGTAGGAATAATTGGTGAAAAATAATAGCCAATCCTTGGATCTGAATCAATTTCAATATTTTTAGAAACGCCACCAAACAAAGCAGTAGCCTCTAGATTTTTGAACGCATTTGAAACTCCAGTGTATTGACCTGAGACTTCTCCAGGTTCAGTTATTTTAAAAACAATATCATTTCTTATACCTACAATTGGAGGTTCTAGTCCCCATCCTACTTCAATTTTGTATGGTTCCACTTCAACTGTAGTATGAGCAAAAGCATGTGATGCAAATCCTAATGAAAGTAATAATCCAATAATACTTACTATAATTACTTTCATGACGTTATTTTATGAATACATGTTATTATCTTTACGTGAATTGGTACAAACTTCGAATAAAATAAAAATTGTTTAAATTGATAAACGTAGCCTGAAGATCAAATGAGAAAAATTCTGATTTTATCATTATTTGTTTTATCAATAACGATTCCGTATGCTGCAGCTCATCCATTTACTGTTGAAACTATTCCAAGTTCATCAACAAACTCACAGATAGGAATTACAGAAGTAATTGTTTATTTTTCAGAACCAATTGATAATAATTTTAGTTCACTAAAGGTATTTGATAATAACGGAGAACAAATTGATAATAAAAATACCAAGTATTATGAAGGGGATTATTCTCTAATTGTAACTACACCACCATTAGAAGAAGGAGTTTACACGGTATCTAGCAAAGTTTTATCAAAAGTTGATGGTCATTTGGTTCCTAATGCATTTATTTTTGCAGTAGGAGAGGCTAAAATTGATGCAGGATCATTAACTAAACAAGATATTTCAGACATTGTATTTTTGCCAGAAGCTGGAGCAAGATTTCCAGGACTTGTTGGTCAAACTATTGTTTTAGGAGCTATAATTGCATCTATAATCATTTGGGGAACACAAAGTAAACAACTCGTCAGAAAAGAATTTGATAAACTTGAAAACTATCATCATGGAAAATTCATGACACTCACAGGTTTTGGGCTAGTACTTGTATTTGCATCAAATATTTTGGTATTAGCTGTACAAACTATAAGATTAGAAACTTCAGTTATTGAAGTAATTAAAACTGATTTTGGAAATATTTGGGCAATTAGAATGATAATCACAGTTATTTTGTTGGGTTTATGGTTTGGAATGGATAGAAAAAAGATCCTTTCCATAAAAAACAAAATTCCAATGCTAATAATCACACTTGGATTAATTGGAACATCAAGTTTAATTGGACATGGTGCAGCTAGTGGTGAAACGCCTGCATTAGTTTTAGATTATATTCATAATTTTGTAGCAGCCGTTTGGATCGGTGGAATAATTTATTTTGTATTTGCTTTGCTACCTATATTTTCACAGTTAGAGGAAACAAAGAGAGAGAAGATGTCACTTGTTTTAATTCCAAGATTTTCAATGATGTTTATAGTTGCAGTTGGAATTGTTATTATTTCTGGACCTACACTAATGTGGTTTTTGGAAAGTGATGTAAGCTTGATTACAGAATCAACATATGGAAAATTAATTTTTGTAAAAATTGTAATCGCTTCTGTTATGATTGGTTTTGGGGGATACTTTCAGTTTAAAATTCAAAAAAATGCTGAAAGAGATTTACAAAAAGGAACTATTACCATATACAAAAAACTAAGAAAATCATTGAAATTTGATGTCGTATTAGGAATAACACTCTTGGGAGTGGTTGCATTACTAATCAATGGAACATTACCAGCGGGAGAAATTAATCAGGTAGATGCTCAAAAAGTGTCACATGGATTTAGCAGCTTGGAATTTTCAGAAAACGCAAAATTTGATGTCAAGATATCATCATTTTCAAGTGGAACAAACACGATTTTAGTCAAAGTTAGTGATTTTGAAAATAAACCGTTGTATGATTCAGATCAAATTAAAGTAAAGATCTCATATCCTGAAAGAAGTATTTCACCAATAGAAATTCCAATGGATATTATTAAACAAGAAGAAGATAAACCGCTTGAATTTCAAGGCGATATCACTTTTGGATTTTCAGGCAAATGGAAATTAGAAGTAGAAGCTCAAAGAAAACAGAATGCAAATGAATCAGTAATCATCGATTTAGTGGTTAAACCAAGATTGGCAGATCTATCAACTAAAATTATTGGATATCCGTTACCAGAACCCTCAAAACCACTTTATCCGCTGTATGATGGAAATGATTCCATCTGGATTAGTGATCCATCTTCTCCCAGATTATGGAAGTTCTCAATAGAATCACAGAATTTTACTTCATATTCATTTGATGGATTGACAACAATGTGGCTTACTAAAGATGGTGACGGAAAAATTTGGTTTACAGATACACCAAGAAATCAAATAGGATATTTTGATCCAAGCAATAAACAAATCACCACAAAAACATTACCAAAAATAGATCCTGTTATTGATAAAAATACAGCAACTTTCTTGCAAGCAGATTTTGACGGAAATATTTGGATATCAATTACTAACAAAGATATTATTTTAAAATATTATCCAAATACTGACACATTTGAAGAAATCAAAATGCCTGTAAGAGAATCATTACCATTTGCATTAACAATTGATAATGAAGGGAAAATTTGGTTTACAGAATCATACTCAGGTAAAATTGGATTTATAGATCCAAAAAATAATAAAATTTCAGAATTTATGCCTGAAATACCTCTTGCATCCCCAGAAGCAATAATTTTTGATGAAGAAGGAAACTTGTGGATTGCAGAACACACAGGTACTGCAATAATCAAATTCAATCCAATCTTAGAAACATTTGAGAGAGTTTCAGTAATAGACAAGGAGGCATTGCCATATGGAATGTCTTTTGATAAATATGGAAATATTTGGATTCCACAACATACAATAGATAAGATTGCAGTATATGATCCATATAACAAAGATTTGATTGAGGTTGCAATTCCTACTGTTACATCATTTGTACAGTTTTCAACATCAGATAGTAAAGGTAATGTTTGGTTTGTTGAACAACAAGGAAATAAGCTATCAATGGTAAAGACTACAGAGATTCCAATCACAATAGATGAATTAAATGATCAGGGCATCTTTTCACTAAAATATTCTGAAATAGTATCACCATTAATTGCAATGGGAATTATTGCAACATCATTGTTCTTTGTTAAAAATCTAAGAGATAAAAGAAGATTAAATGAATTAATTATGTCTGGATAGCAATCCAGTAGATTTTATTCCCAGAGTACATGCCAATATTCCAATTGCAAATAGAACAATTGTTCCAGATGGAGTAATGTCAAATACATATGATACCAGTATACCAGAAACTACAGAAAATATAGAAAAACACATTGAAAGCAGTGCAGTTTGTTTGAATCCTCTTCCATACATTATTGCAGTTACGTTTGGAATTACAAAAAGTGCAGAGATAAGCAAGACACCAACTAGCTGTATTGAAGTTACAACTGTAATTCCTGCCATAAAGACAATAAGATAATTTATTTTTTCAACTGGGATTCCACTTACTTTTGCCTGCTCTTCGTTAAATGTAGAATAAAGAAGTTGACGATAAAGTAATAGAATCACAATTAGAATAATTCCTGTTAAAAATAAAATCAAAATTGTATCATTGACACTTACAAGCAAAATGCTTCCAAATAGAAAGCTGAAAATATCAATAGTAAAACCCCCAGATAATCCAATTATTACGAGCCCAACTGCTATTCCTGATGACAAAAGAACAGCTATTGAAGCATCTCCAGATATGTTGAATCTATCTTTAATTCGTGTAATTATTAGAGCACTAACTATTGAAACACCATATGCAGTCCAAAGTGGATATATTCCTGCCATCAAGCCCAGTGCTATTCCACCAAATGATGAATGAGCAATCGCATCTCCAAATAATGAATAACGACGTAAGACTAGAAAGAGTCCTACAACAGAACATAAAATTGCAATTGCAATACCGGAAATTATTGCTCTGTGCATAAAACTAAATGTAAAAATTTCAAAAGTCATGTCTAATGATGATGCATATGTTCCTGCATAGAAGCTTCAGAATACTGTTTTACAAGATCATCATTATTAAAAAATTCATCAGATTCTCCATGAAAGAAAAGTGTTCTATTAAGACATGCTACATGATTTGCTAATTGATTTACTGCATCCAAATCATGTGAAGACCAAATTATTGTAATGTTTTGTTTGGAATTTAGTTCTTTTAAAATACTATAAAAAAGATCTATGCTTTGTTGATCAATTCCTGTAACAGGTTCATCTAAAATCAAAATTTTTGGATTATTAACCAAAGCTTTTGCAATAAAGACACGCTGTTGTTGTCCACCTGATAGCTCACCTATTCTTCTTTCACTTAGCTCATGTATCCAAAGCTGTTGCAATATTTCATCAATTTTATTTTCATCTGATTCTTTGTGCAATCCCATTCTAACAACATCATTTACAGTTGCAGGAAAATTTTTCTCAAAAATAGGTTTTTGTGGTACATAACCAATCTCTTTGAGATAGTTTTTTGATTTTCTAATGTCAGTACCAAAAAACTTGATTGTTCCTTTGTATTTTGTATTAAGACTAAGCATTGAAGCAAAAAGAGTAGACTTTCCTGCACCATTAGGACCAATTATGCCTAAAAAATCACCTTGGTTGACTGTAAAACTAACATCATCTATAGCCTTAACGTCAGGATATTCTATCGTAAGATGTTCAATCTCAACTATTTTCAACACAATGCCTCCTTGAGATTATTGAGATTCTCAGTCATTCTAGAAATATAAGTTCCATCATCACCAATTTCTAGTGGAGATAAAACAAGTATTCTTCCTCCGATTTCGTTTGCAATTACTTGAGAAGTTTTTGGATCAGCAGTTTCTTCAGTGAATAT
>CAZQXU010000009.1:6483-21099 GCA_964597385.1 uncultured Nitrosopumilaceae archaeon
TTTCGTTTGCAATTACTTGAGAAGTTTTTGGATCAGCAGTTTCTTCAGTGAATATCACATCAAGATTGAGATCTTTGGCTTTATTGATCACATTTTCTAAAGTCTTGGCAGTAGGCTCAGCATGTGGTGTATTTGAGGGAAGTATTGTATGTTGAGTAAGACCATATTCTTTTGAAAAATATGAAAATGCATCATGAAATGCTATAAAATCCTGATTACAATTTGATAATTCATTTCGAATTTTTAAATCAAGTAAATCTAATTCAGTGATATAGTTTGCAGCATTTTCTTTGTAATATTTTTCATTTTCAGGATCAGATTTAGAAAATGCGTTAGCAATATTTTGTACTTGGATTTTTGCATAAACAGGATTCAACCAGATATGAGGATCATCTAAGGTAACAACATTTTCATTTATTGAGGACTCTTCAATATTTTTTTCAATAATTCCATTACTTGTATCAACTATAATTCCTTGATAATTAATTTCAGTCAATTTATCAGTCCAGCTTTCAAATCCAATTCCATTAATGATAATAAGATCAGATTTTTGCATTTGTTGTACGTCCTTTATTGTTGGTTCCCAGTCATGTGGTTCGATCCCAACTGGAACCAATAATTTGACATCAACTTTGTCCTGGCCGACTTTTTGAGAAAATTCATGTAATGGATAAAATGATGACATTACCTGTAATTTTGATTCATTTGTTTTTTTAGATTGGTTTGGATCACTTGAAAAAACACCAAATGAGATCAAAGGAATTGTAATGATAATTGCAATAATTGCAAATTTTACTTGGTTATTCACAATCAAATCTAAGATATGTTATTAATAACTCTATAAAATATTAATAACTTTAATTGCTAAACTTATAAGATAATTAATAACAATTAACATATGCCAATAGTTTCAATCTCACTAAACCCTGAGATTTTATCAGAACTAGATAAATTACAAAAGAGCATGGGATTTTCAGGAAGGTCTGAAGCAATTAGAGCTGGAATCAGGACATTTGTTTCAGAAGAAAAACAAAAATCTGAATTAGAAGGAAATATTCATGCAATTCTTTTGGTTGTTCATAATGATGAGTTTGATCATGTGGTATCTGGAATAAAACATAATTTTGAAGATCTAATCACAACACATCTTCACAGTAAAATTGAGGGAGAAAAATGTATGGAGTTGTTTGTAATTGATGGTGATGCAAAAAGAGTTTCAACTATTACAAAAGATTTTCAAGTAAACAAAAACATGGATACTGTAAAATTAGTAACATTATAAAATTAATTAGAAATCAAGTTTTTAGGAAAATAGTTTCTAAATATTAAAACAACCGTCAACAACATAGAAAATAAGATAATAGTTGCAATTGTTCCAAATTCAGGAGCAACAACAATTCCAAAAGATGTTTCTTGACCAGAGTTCCTAATATTTTCAAATTTAATTATAGTAGGACCTGTTTGATCTTCTGAAAATGTATACTTTTCAAATTCGCCTCCAACCTGTGCAACTCCAGAGGATTTATAGATCTCCTGACCATTCTGTAAAATTACAAAAGTATAAGCAGAGTTACGTATTGGTTCTCCAGTTTTACCATCTCTAATTGTAAAGATAAAATTTGTATTTTGTCCAGGCATTATTTCTATTGGATCCCATGAAAGATTTACTTGAAAGTCTTCACTTTTTGTAAATGCAGTTAATGGAAATCCAGGATTTTCCGATTTAGTAAGTGTAAAAACAATTGAATTAGGTAAAGGATCCCCAGATTTTTCTAATTGGTTTTTTAGAAATCTAAGATGATCCTGCAACAATACAAAATGAACTATTCTCTCATCGTCTACTGAATAATCGTCAACTGTAACAGATGCTTTAAACAACTCTATTCCATTAGCTGTACCAGTATAACTTGGAGAGAAAAATTCTGAAAAACTCTTAGGAAAATGCACTTCCTCATGAACCACTGGAATATGAGACATTTTTTTTTCACTCCAATCAAAAGGCATCTCAAACGTTATTTTCTGAGCAATAGGATCATATTGAAAATTGGAGATATTATCAAAATATGATTTTATTTTAAACTCGATATCCTGATTTTCAGCATCTTTTTGTAGAAAATTAGTTGTATCCACTATAGTCAAGTCTGCATTGTAAACACCAGAATTTTCAATAATATTTGTAGGCTCATCTATTGTTCTTACTTCTATTTCAAAATTGTATAATCCACCTGAATCAAATATTGGACCAGAGATCATTATGGGATTCTCTTTTGTTCCATGCCATGCACCTAATAGAGAATCTTGTTCTCCATGAATCATAATTTCATCGTCTTGTGTAGGACTAATTTTGATTGTAAGAACTCCATCGGGTGTAAAAAAATAATTTCTAAATATCATTTTGTTTTCATGAAATAAGCCAATTAGAAGAGTAACATTTTTTGCTTGTTCCTTTGCTTCAGTTTCAGTTACAGTGACAGTAATTTGTTTTTCACCAGTAGGTTCAAAGAACATCGGAGTCTCAACTGAGATTGAAATTTTCTTACCCTCTACATCAACAGATGAAATGGTATCTATTCCAAATCCATGTCCATAAACACTAGAAACAGGAATTAGTAAAGAAATGATTAACGCAAAAATTCCAAATTTTGATAATGACAGAATTATTTTGTTCATGTTGGGTTATTTTACTGTGAGTAATTCTTTAACTCTCTGAATTAAATCATCCATATTATTTGCTTCTAATATTGGTTGTAATTCATGTGGATCTTTAGCACCAATAGCTGATAATGAGTAAACATAATCAATTGTAGGCATTTCTGTTGTAAGATAATATTTTTCTAAAACATGATCAAGTGAATGAGGTTCGACAATTTGTGGTAATGCTTGATGAATAATTTTATTTTTCCACATTGCTACTAGTTTTTCCCATGTGTCTAAAGATATGTTATCATCAATTTCAGGAATTAATTCAACTTCAGCACGAATGTACATTTTTTGTTCTGTTCCTAATTTTTCATGTATTTCTGAAATATTTCTATGACCTTCTACAGAATATGGATCATAGTCAGGAGGCTGTGGAAAAGATGGTGGAATTATTTTATTAATTTTAAATTTATTACGTCCAATGGTCTCAATATGTAATTGCATTCCATCTAATTCTACATCTTCACATTTAGTTATCTTTGCAATAGTACCAATCGATTTTGGTGCAGCCCAACCACTAATTGAGTTATTTGCATCAATAAGACATACACCAAATTGACCATCACCTATCATACAATCATCAACTAACTGCTTGTATCTAGGCTCAAAAATTCTTAGAGGTAATTCCTGTCTAGGAAATAATACTAAATCTAAAGGAAATATAGGTAGAATTTTTGTTTCTGTCAAACTGTTATAATTTAATATGACTCCAGATATATGGAATGCGCAATCAATTTTAATTATAAAATAGATTTTAAAATTTAGAAGCCGCTTTCATTGAGAATTAATCCAAGTAATGCAGCTCTTGTATGTTTTCCATATTCAGCCTGCTCAAAATATTTTGCATTTTTTGTATTATCAACATCAGTTGATATTTCATCTAATCTAGGTAATGGATGCAAAATAATAGAATCATCCTTCATTTTTTGCAATAAATCTAATCCCACAACATAGCTTCCCTTTACCTTAAGATATTCTTCCTCATCTGGAAATCTCTCTTTTTGAATTCGTGTTACATATAGAACATCAAGATCATCTATGTAATCTTCAATTTTAGTAGATTCAGTAAAAGACAATTTCTTTTTTATTTCATAGATTGAATCTGATCTAATTCGTAATGATTCAGGGGAAATTAAATGGACATCAACATCATAATTTCCAAGTCCATGTAAGAGAGAATAAACTGTTCGTCCATATTTTAGATCTCCAATAATTCCTATTTTTAGACCGTCAATTTTTTTCTTCTCTTTTCTTATTGTAAACAGATCTTGTATTGCTTGTGTTGGATGTTCTTCAGTTCCACTACCAGCATTGATAACTGGTTTTGAAGAAACTTCAGCTGCAAATCTACTAGAGCCGTCAAGAGGATGTCTAAGGACAAGTACATCGGAATAATTTGACATTATTCTCACAGTATCTGCAAGGCTCTCACCTTTTTTGGTAGATGATGATGAGATATCAGAAATTCCTAAAGAATTACCGCCAACGGAGGCCATAGCAGCATCAAAACTAAGACGAGTCCTAGTACTTGGCTCATAAAAGAGGTAGCCTAAACCATTTCCTTTACAAATTTCCCTTCTTTCTATAGGACTAAGTTTCATTATTTTATCAGTAGATGCAAAGATTTGTTCGAGCTGAACCTTGTTAAAGTCCTTGATTGAAATTATGTCTTTTTGGTAGAACTCGTTCATTCTTTCAATGATATATACAGGTGACTATACAAAGTATTCTGATGCAAGAGTCCGAACTTATGGTTCGACGAATTAAGGAGGGTACAGTGTTGGACCACATTGACGAGGGAAAAGGTCTTCAGGTACTGAATGCTTTAAGAATAGACGGTAAAGATGGAAGTCTCATTACTATTGCTCTAAACGTACCCAGTGGAAAATTTAAGAAAAAAGACATAATCAAAGTCGAGAATAAATTTCTAAAAGACGACGATACAAACAAGTTGGCAGTGATTGCACCTAAAGCAACAATAAACATCATCAAAGACTACAAACTAATTGAAAAGAGAAGAGTAGCACTTCCAAATGAAATTAATAGAATTTTTCGTTGTTCAAATCCAGATTGCATCAGTAATAGTACTGAGCATATTGAATCAGTAATGGATGTAATTGACAAAGAAGGAAGAGTACTCAAATGCAGATATTGTTCAAGAGTATTAGATGTTAACAAACTGAAATATAATTAAATTAAAAATTTGAAAAAGATGGTACTACTGGGTTTATTGTCCCAGGATGATGAACATCATGACTATACCGTAGATTGCGATTGATTCAACCATACCTACGAAAATGAATACTTTTGACTGCAATGCTGGGTTTTCGCTAATTACTGCAAGACCTGCTGCGCCAACTTGACCCAAACCGATACCTGCTCCAGCTGCTGCTAAACCAAAGGCTAAACCTGCACCTAGAAGTTTCATCGAGTCTGCACTACCTGCTGCGGATTCTTCCTGTGCATAAGCAATTCCAGTCAATCCAGTTACAGATATTGCAATTGTTGCCAAAAGTAGCAATACGATAGATTTCATTTATGTACCGACTCTTCTAGTTCCATATTTAAATCATGATGATGTTTTAAGCTAAATTTGATCGAGTGTTTTCTTTTTGAATGATGTCAAATCATTTTTGATAGATTTAACAAAATTATCATGATCTTGTTCTAAAACCTTTTTTGAATTTTCAACTAATTTTTTAATTTCTTCTTTTGCCATTATTTCCTACTTACCATCTTTGCTTTCACTTTTTTTAACTTTGCGAATTCTTCTCTTTCTCTCTCTTCAAGAGTAGCAAGAATAAATCGTATTTTTTGTTGATATTGAGGGATAATGACATTTTCTAAGGCATTTAGTAGTTTTTGAGTTTTTTCAAGGGCCTTTGCAAGACTAAAAATAGAATTTTCATATTCTGCTGCTTTGCAAATTTTTGGAAGTAATTCTTTGATCTGTTTTGCAGCTCGATCTATAGATGAGTTGGTATCAGCAAATCCATAAGGCATAGATTTTGTATCCTTTTCAGTTACTGTAAGGGCAGGAATTTTTACATCTACAACTCTACGTACATGAACATCAACTTGCATTACAGGTGGTGTAGATTCAGCAACAGAGTCTACCGTATTGGTTCCTAATGCAAGATACGCTTCATTAACTGATTTGTAAATATCTTGTAATGGATCCCAAATCCCACCTCTTGCTTTTGAGGCTTCTTCAATCATTTCTTCAATATTTTTTAAAAGAACTTTACGTTTATCATCTAAGATCTTCTGAACCATTGTGGCAACTTGACTAGATTTTTTATATTTTAGAAGTTCGATTTTTGTTGCAGCTACATTTTGTCCAAATGACATGCTGTTAGTTTTCCTGATAGTATTGATCTATGTATTTGTCTTTGATTTTAGTAATTTCGTTCTTTGGAAGTTTTGAAACGATTTTCCATAGTAAAGTTAGAGTTTCTTCTATTGTTCTATTTTCATCAGTTGCTTGTGAAAGAAATTCTTTTTCAAAGACATCGCCTACATCCATGTATTTCAAATCGATTTCTGTTAATCCTGCTTTACCTACAATTCCAGCCAGTGCTCTTACTTCTTGTGCTCTAGAATATGCATCATAAACTTGATTTGAAACTTCACCATGATCTGCTCTTGTACTTCCTTCACCGATTCCATCTTTCATCAATCTACTGAGACTCATCAAAATGTTGATTGGAGGATAAACACCTTGTCGGAACAAATCTCTTCCAAGTACAACTTGACCCTCTGTGATATATCCAGTAAGATCAGGGATTGGATGTGTAATGTCATCTGAAGGCATTGATAAAATTGGAACTTGGGTTACACTACCTTTTCTGCCATTTAATTTTCCTGCTCTTTCATAAATTGTTGAAAGATCGGTATAGAGATAACCTGGATAACCTTTTCTGCCTGGAACTTCCTCTCTTGCTGCACTAATTTCTCTTAATGCTTCTGCATAATTTGTCATATCAGTTAGAATTACAAGAACATGCATTCCAAGATCAAATGCTAAATATTCTGCTACAGTTAATGCCACTCTTGGAGTGATAATTCTTTCAATAGCTGGATCATCTGCTGTGTTTAAAAATAGAACACTTCTTTTTAGTGCACCAGACTCTTCAAGACTTCTTCTAAAATATTCTGCCTCACTGTATTGCACACCAATTGCTGCAAATACTACTGCAAAGTCATCTTTAGTACCAACAACACTTGCTTGTCTTGCAATTTGTGCTGCAAGAATGTTATGAGACATACCAGAGCCAGAAAATATTGGTAGTTTTTGTCCTCTTACTAGAGTAATCATTCCATCAATTACAGAAACACCAGTTTGAATGAAGTCTTTTGGATATTCACGTTGTTCTGGATTCATTGGTTCTCCGTTGATATCAATAAATTTATCAGCAATTGGATCTGGGAGTCCATCTTTTGGTCTACCTAGTCCATCAAATACTCTGCCAAGTACCTCTTTTGATACTGGCATTTCCATTAGTTTACCAACAAATTTTGCACTAGTACCAGAAATAGATAATCCAGTAGTTCCTTCAAATACCTGAACTATTGCCTTACCATTTCCAACTTCGAGAACTTTTCCTAATCTTCTTTCCCCTTCTTTGGTTTCAATTTCTACAAGTTCATCAAATGCTGCATTTTCAACATCATCAACAACTACCAGTGGACCTTTGATTTCAGCAATCTTACTGTATTGAACTCCACCTTTAGCTGTCAATTTGAAACTTTCACTCCTGTAATAGATTTGAATTGTTCTTTCATATCAATATCTAATTGATCAAGTTTAGGAATTTCATCGTCTTTGATATCCATTCTTGCTTTAAGCAATGTAGGAACTATAGCCATTGCACGAATGTCAGCTAATGATGCGCCTTCTTTAAGTGCTTGTTGACCTCTTTTGTAAAATTCAACTGATAATTTTAATAATTTGTACTGCTTTTGAGGACTGCAATAAGTATCAACATCATCAAATGAGTTTTGTTGTAATAGACCAATCTTTAACATTCTTGCAACTTCAAGAATTAGTTTTTCTTCATCAGGTAATGCTTCTGGACCTAAGAGTCTAACAATTTCTTTTAGTGTATCTTCTCTTTGTAATACACCATAAGCTTCACTTCTTAATGATAACCAATCGCTATTGATATTCTCACCCCACCATTTTGCAATATCTCCAAGATAACCAGAATAGCTGTTCATCCAGTTAATTGATGGATAGTGCCTAGAGTAAGCAAGTTTTGCATCCAAAGCCCAAAATGTTTTGATAAATCTCATGGTATGTGTTGTTACAGGTTCAGTGAAATCTCCACCTGATGGTGAAACTGCTCCAACTAATGTAACTGAACCGTCACGATCAGGACTGCCAACTGCTTTAACACGTCCTGCTCTTTCATAAAATTCTGCTAATCTTGATGCAAGATATGATGGATAACCTTCTTCTGCCGGCATCTCTTCTAATCTTCCACTCATCTCTCTGAGTGATTCTGCCCATCTACTAGTAGAATCTGCTACAAGAACAACATCATAACCCATATCTCTGTAATATTCTGCAATTGTTACACCAGTGTAGATACTTGCTTCTCTTGCAGCTACTGGCATGTTACTTGTGTTTGCAACCAAAACTGTTCTATCCATAAGTGGTTTGCCACTACGTGGATCTTTAAGATGTGGAAATTCAACGAGCACTTCAGTCATTTCGTTTCCTCTTTCACCGCATCCGATGTAAACTACAACTTGTGAATCAGCCCATTTTGCAATCTGATGTAATGTAACAGTTTTTCCCGTTCCAAATGCACCTGGAATAGAACCAGTTCCTCCTTTAGCAATTGGGAAGAATGTATCAATTACACGTTGTCCGGTAAGAAGTGGGACTGTTGGATCATATCTGGTGTGGTATGGACGTGGTTTTCTAACAGGCCATCTATGATACATTTTAAGTGGGATTTTTTGTCCATCTTTTTCAGTTGTAGCTAATACAGTTTCTAAATTATAATCTCCTTCACTTACCATATTTGTGATCTTTCCGCCAGGATGATCTGGTGGAACCATAATTGAATGAAGAATAAGATCAGTTTCCTGAACAGTTCCAAGAACATTTCCTGCAGCAACCTCGTCACCATTACTAACAGATGGTACAAAGTGGAATTTCTTTACCATGTCAACAGGAGTTGTGGTAATACCTCTACCAATGAAGGAACCAGAAGCTTTTGATAATTCTTTTAATGGTCTTTGAATTCCATCATAAATTTGTCCAATAATACCTGGACCTAATAAAACACTCAGTGGGTTTCCTGTACCAACTACAGGTTCGCCTGGTTTTAGTCCACTTGTAGACTCGTAAACTTGAATAAATGCAACATCGCCAGTTAGACGAATAACTTCGCCAACTAATTTTGAGTTACCAACAACTACAGTTTCATACATTTTGGCATCAGACATTCCATCGGCCTTTACTGCAGGACCACTGACCCAAACAATTCTACCTTGAGCTGCCATACTAATTACCTACTCCGAATTTTGTGGCAATTTCTTTCCTTATTAAAGGCTTCATACGCTGTATTCTTGCATCAATAGTATTATCAAATTTCATTCCGCCATCTTTTGATTTTACCGTAATACCTCCCATACAGGTAATTGGTTCTGGAGATAGTTCTGCACCAGAATATTTGGACAGTAAAGATTGGATTATGTTTTTGTCTTTTGAATTTGTTGAAATTACAACTTTGGTTGTACCTAAAATTGTGGTTGCTTCATCCAATAAGGTTGTCATTAGTTTAGAATAATCATCATTACGATTTGTATTTGAAATTTGTTCTATTGCTTTTGTAAATACGTTATCTACTGCTTTTTCCAATGCCAAAAGTCTGTTATTTCTGGCTTCAAGATCGGAGCTTCCAATAAGCTGTTTTTCTATTTTATCTGCCTCTTTTCTGCCATCTGAGACGATTTTATCATATTCTCGTTCCAGTTTAGGAATAGAATCATCAAGGGTTTGATTAGATTCAGTAAGGGCAGATCGGATATTTGACAAAACATCTTTCTCAGTTTTTGTAAGTATTTTGTCGATTGTTTGTTCTAATGCAGAATTAGATCCCAATGTGACGCGTTAATTCATAATAGATTTTAATGTTTGGGAAAATGGGTAATTTTGGAAAGATATTAAACTAAATAAAATTACACAGGAATGTCTTGGGAACCGCCGATCTAAAACTGGGAACTATAGTTTTGCCAAGAAGTGAATCTCCACAGGCAATATCTAGATTAACAGAGTTTGAATGGTTTCACAAAATTGATTCATCAAGTGATCAAGTAACGCCTGAAATCGACGATTTACTACTAGAGGCCCAGAAAACATTCCAATCAATTGATGATGTGGTCAAGGGTATGGGAATTCCATTAACAGTAGGAATTATGGAAATACTCTTCAAAGGCACTGTAATCAAGAAAAAAAATTATGAAATTGATGAAATTGAACATATGATAAATGATTTGAGAAAAACAACTCCATCAATTATCGATGAACCTGCTAAATTATTAGAAGATGCGCAAAACACCAGACTGGCTATTGAAGAATACAAATCACTCAAAGATACTTTAGAAGTAATTAGAAAAATGAATCTAGATCTTACAGGATTTGGATTAATGAGATATTTTTTTACAAATCTTTTTGTTATCAATTCTTCAGACTATGAAGAGATTAGTCGCTCACTTGAAGGCATTACAATATACAAATACGATTTAGAAAGTAAAGATAAAACCGCGCTTTTAGTAATTTCTGATATTGAAGATTCTGAAAAAGTTTTCAAGATTCTAAGAAGTTTTAATTCCAATTCATTTAAGATTCCAGAGGGATTTCCACAAGTTCCTAGTGAAGCTTATGCGTTGGCTGAATCCAAAATTAAGGAATTAACTGCAAAACAAACTTCAATATCTAAAGAACTTTTAAAATACAAAAAGAAAATTCGTCAAGATATTCTTGCTATTCATGAAAAAGCATTAGTTGCAAAAGATGTTCTTGAAATGTTAAGAAAACCTGGAGGTACTAAAAATTTTGCAGTAATACAAGGATATATTCCAAAAAGAATGGAAGCCAAGTTTAAAGATTCTACAAAACAATGGATGTCGGTAATTGAAGATGTTACTGATCCAAAGCATGTAGAAGAATTACCTACATTATTTGAAAATAAGAAATTTGTTAGAACTTTTGAAGTGATTACAAAAAGTCAAGGCATTCCAAAGAAGGGAGAGCCAGATCCAACTCCTATGATTGCACTAATGTGGCCAATTTTTTATGGATTGATGTTTGCAGATATGGGTCACGGATTATTATTAATGGGATTAGGATTATTATTCAAAGTAAAAGGACAGGGCGATTTAGCAAGATGGGGAATGCTCATTGCTATTTCTGGTGCATCAGCTGCAATAGCAGGTGTAGGTACTGGAGAGATGTTTGGATACCATATTTCTCATATGGGTCCATTTGAAGGGCTTTTAGCAGAAGGAGGAGCTCTATATTCGGTTAGTTGGATTGTTGGAATTCTCAGTGTTGCTGAACTTACATTTGATCAAGTCATCAATATACTCAAAGTATCATTATTCATTGGAATTGTTCATCTAGTGTGGGCCATGGTTTTACGAATTAGAAGATTAGCTGCAGAAGGACACAAACTTGTAATGTTTACTGAAGCAATTCCAAACATTACACTCTATGGAGGTATTGTTGTTATAATGATGTGTGCTATTGGTTCACAATATGATGTGATGAACATGTATTCAAAAGTACATACTGAAGCAGTTCCTTGGGTTACAATATTTCTTGGAGATTGGGCACAAGTTTGGATCGTTACAAGAATTGCAGTTATCATTGTTATCGCATCAATGGTATTGATGATGGTTGGAGGAATTTTACATGCAAAGAAACACCCGGAAAGTGGAGGAGATCCTGCAAGTGTTCTCATGGAAGTATTACTTGGTAAAACTGTAGAAAGTTTAGCTCATACAATTAGTTATGCTCGACTTGGAATTATGTTACTTGTACATGCTGCATTGTTAATGACAGTAAATAATGCATTTGCATCTTTGGGCGGTGCAGAATCTGGTGGAGCTATGGCAATGATTATTGGTGGAAACTTGGGAATTATGATGATTGAAGGATTAATTGTGTATATTCAGTCACTCAGATTGCACCTGTACGAATTCTTTACAAAATGGTATGTAGGTGGTTCTCAACCATTCAGACAAATCAGACCAGAACTAATTTACAACCAATTCATTTGGAAGAAAAAATAATTCATGTTTTAGTTTTAACTCCACAGGAACTCTACACCATTTCGGGCAATAAAATGACGCAGATAGGCGTAAAAATAAAAGTTCTAAGAAAATTTCTCTATGCGAATCACACCAACATCATTAACGTATGTCACTATAGCATAATCTGAAAACAGTGTTCTTGCAATCTCTTCTAATATGCGATACAGTTTCTCTTCTTGCAGTATTACTTCTAATTTGATATTTTTTTCATTTTGTAATCCTTGTCCACGAATACCCTTAGAGCCGTTCCCACCAACCTCATAAAATGTATATCCAGAGAGATTGTTCTTTTCAAAAATATCTGTGATATTTTTTTGCGCAGGTGCCTCGCAAATAATTGTCAATAGTTTAGTATCGTAGAGTTTCACTTCAAGCCCTCACCAAAGTAGCTACTCAGATCTAGCGTTCCAGGATTATGAAGTATTGTTGAAAGTATAAACATTACAGGTAGCAACACAATCATGTTAAATGGAAATGTTATCCCAAGTGCAGATGTTATGTATAATCCTGGATTTGCCTTTCTTATCGCCGTTCTTAAAACAGATGGTGCTGCAATAAAAGAAGCACTAGCAAATAGTAGACCCAATAATACTGAACCACCAATACTTAATCCAATATATGTAGATACAACTACTCCAACAATTCCATTAAAAGTTGGCACTGCTACAGAGAAAATTATTAAGAACTTGCCTGCTTTTTTTACATCCTCCAATTTTTGGCCAGTTATTATTCCCATTTCAATTAGAAATATCACTAAAGCTGGAAAAAACAGATCTTCAAATCCAAGTTTTATAGATTGAAATCCACTTTCTCCGATAACATATCCAATAATGATTGCACCCAACAAAATTACAATAGCCTTTCCTGCGATAGTATTTTGCAATACTTGCTTCATTGATGTCTCATCGTGTACTTCTCCGATTTCAACGGCAATAGAATCATCATTTGGAACTTGCTTTACGTCTTCCAGAACTTGTTTTGTTTCATAATGTTTTGATTTTTGACTTTTTGTTATGGACATATTTACTAAAAAGACACACAAAATCAAACTCACTGGTTCCAATACTGCCAAAATCACAGCCATGAATCCCTCTGATTGTTGATTTTGAGTTTTGAGAAATGACAAGCCCACAGAAAAACTGGTTGCACCTACAGATCCGTATGCAGCTGCAATAGCATAGGAATCAAAAATGTTGAATTTACCTAGGCGTTTTAGTATTTGATAATGATTCATAGTCATTGCAATAGACAAACCAACCGCAACAAAAATTGGAATTATCATATTATCAAATCCCATCTTTCTCATCTCTAATCCTCCATGCAATCCAATTACAGCAAGAAGGTAGATTGGTAAAAATTCGGAAATAGAATCTGGAATTTTTAAGTCGGATTTTATACGTGTTGCAACTATTCCTAAAATAAAAAATAAGATTAACGGAGTAAGAAGACTAGATTGAATAATTGCAATAACATCCATCTGTTTAGTTCTCCTAGTTTTTTTATGGAAAGTTTCTATGACCTATACGCCATTTATCTAATCTAAATGACTCACAACTATCAACACATGCCGATTTTTCATCCTTGATAGATTCCAAATTATCCAGAGTATTTTGGATTGCAATAAAATCAAAAATATCTTTTTTTGGATAGTCTCGCCTGTGGCTAGTTCGTACATGCTTTTCAAAGTCATTTGCTAATGTTTTTTGATCATTGTTGTGTGCAATAAAATTACAATCAAAACCAATTTTTTTGCAAATTAACTTGTACATGAAAATAAAGTATTATGTATAGATATAATTTCTCAGTATACAATGTGGGACACTGTAGCACAACCATAACTCTAGCCAACAATACCTAAACTAATCATGGTTAATGTGAATCTTGATTGTGACATCATCTGTTTTAATTAAATTAAAATGGTGTAATTATCAATCTCAATTACTAATGATTCAGAAAAAAAGAGCACCCACAGAGCATGCAAGTTTTAGAATAAACACAAACACATTAGATAATTTAAAAAAAATATCAAAAGATCAGAAATTAAGCCTTAATACATACGTAAACCAAATTTTTGATTCTCATGTAAATTGGGATGTAAATGCTTCAGAGATAGGCTGGATCGTGATGCTAAAATCAGCCTCAACAGAGTTGATAAAACATGTCGATAATCAAACCATAATCAAAATAGCAAAAGATGCTGCAGAAAGTGGGGCAAAAGAAATTGCATTATCGATGCGAGGAAAATATGGCGTTAATGAGTGGATTTCTATTTTAAAAGAACGTGCAAAATCATCAGGATTTTCAATTAAAGAATATAATGAAAAAAACAATACAAAATTAGTGATGTTTCATGAAATGGGTGAGCAATGGTCTCTATTTTTTAAAACGTATTATGAGACAGTATTTTTTGATTTGGGTTCCAAGATAAAAACAGAGTACACAGAAAATTCAATCATCATAGAACTTGAAGTTTAGAAATTATCCGATGTTCAATTCTATTAGGGTTCAGCTACTTGTTTGGGAATAAAATGGACGCAGATAGGCGTGTATGACAATTTGATTCTATAGATTGCAGGTGTAAAAGTT